>JAUWLO010000037.1 GCA_030613605.1 Gammaproteobacteria bacterium
ACTCGGCAAATCAGCTAAATCACAAAATATTATATAGAACTTTTGACACAAACATTTCTAAGCCGGATGATTGAAAACAAGCTTACAGCCTATACTGTTAGCATGAGTGTTAAGAAAAGTTTTGGAGTGTGCGGTAATGAGTAACGGCAAACAAACCGGAAATAATTTCCTGCGGGATTTTGATGAATGGGTGAATCTTGCCAAAAATGATCCTGAAGAATTTGAAGCCAAACGACTCAGGAAAATCGAAACTTTCTTTAATGGTGTACCAGCCGAAAGGCAACAGCGTCTGAAAGGTTTGCAGTGGCAGGTTGATCAAGCCCGCAAACTAGCACATTCACCTATGGCATCCTGCATTGCAATCTCCACTATGATGCTGGATTCGGTGAGCCGTTTAAGTGAACATCAGTATGAGTTGGTAAACATTACCCTTAAACAAGGATTGCAGAAAAATAAACCAAAACCTGTGAGTGCCGTGATATTACCAATGTCAAAACACAGGCATTAGTACAATAATTCCCTTGCTCTAACTTATTCGGCAACTGCTCCTGCATTCGCGTCAAAGCCGTTCCCGTATGAAACGGGGTCGGGGAAATCAGTCGCTACGGGCGTCCTGCCCTCTCGCGACATACCGGTCATCCTGACCATAAAAAAACCCGCGAGCAGTATTTTTGCACGCGGGTTTAAAAATAAATTAAATTTTTATTTTAGGTGATCAGGCCTGCTTCAGTACATCCTTAATGGTGACCAGAGCAATAAAACCAGCCACAACACCTGCAATCATCATTCCTGTTACTAGAGTCATAATTTGTACTCCTTCTTTGGCTTATACGAACATTTTACTAACCTACTGTAATAACCAACTGTAACGGTAAAGTAACCATGCAATTAGTATGGTTATAATCTACAGATAAATGCGCTTAAAGTAAACAAGGTTAAACCACCTTAGGCGGCACTAACCTCCGCCGCTCCTTTCTTGTGAAACACCAACTCATCACCACTCTTATCCACCACAATAATATCGCCTGGCTGAAAATGCCCCGAAAGGATTTCCTGCGCCAATCGATTTTCAATGCCGTTCTGAATAGCACGCTTGAGCGGACGAGCTCCATAGACAGGATCAAAACCGGCATCACCCAAAAGATCCAGCGCGGATTCAGAAAGTTCCAGATCCATATCCCGATCACGCAAGCGCTGTCGCAGGTATTCCACCTGAATGCTGGTAATGCTACGAATCTGTTCGCGTCCCAACGGATGGAACACCACCACTTCATCCACACGGTTAATAAACTCCGGACGAAAATGGCTCGAAACAATTTCCATTAGCACAGATTTCATTTCGGAATAATTTTCTTCACCCGCCATTTGTTGAATGACTTCCGAACCCAGATTGGATGTCATCACTATAACCGTGTTACGAAAATCTACCGTGCGACCATGTCCATCGGTGAGTCGTCCATCATCCAGCACCTGCAAAAGAATATTGAACACATCAGGATGCGCTTTTTCCACTTCGTCCAGCAAAATAACCGAGTAGGGTTTGCGGCGCACTGCCTCTGTGAGATAACCACCTTCTTCATAACCGACATAACCCGGAGGCGCACCGATCAACCGGGCGACCGAATGTTTCTCCATGAACTCGGACATATCGATGCGCACCATGGCCTCTTCGGTATCAAACAAAAATTCCGCCAGACTTTTGGTGAGTTCGGTTTTACCCACACCGGTTGGCCCCAAAAACAGAAAGGAACCATTAGGGCGATTGGGATCCGATAAACCTGCACGTGCGCGACGAATGGCATCAGCAACAACTTTTACTGCTTCATCCTGGCCAACCACGCGCTCACGCAAACTATCTTCCATCTGTAAAAGTTTATCGCGCTCACCTTCCAGCATTTTAGTCACCGGAATGCCCGTCCACTTGGCCACCACTTCGGCTATTTCATCTTCAGTAACTTTATTACGCAATAACTGCATCTCAACAACCTCAGTCTCAGAGGCTATCACAAGTTGTTTTTCCAGTTCTGGTATTTTCCCGTACTGCAGTTCAGACATCCGCGCTAGATCACCCGCACGATGCGCTGTTTCCAGTTCCTGTCGGGCACGATCAAGTTGTTCCTTGATGTGTTGCGTTCCTTGCACGGCCATTTTTTCTGATTTCCAGACCTCATCAAGATTGGCATAGTCACGTTCCAGCTTATCAATCTCTGTTTCCAGATCGGCAAGACGACGTTTGGATGCCTCATCCGATTCTTTTTTCAGAGCCTCTCTTTCAATCTTTAACTGGATTAAACGACGATCGAGTCGATCCATCGATTCCGGTTTGCTATCAATTTCCATGCGAATACGGCTTGCCGCTTCGTCGATAAGATCAATCGCTTTATCCGGTAACTGACGGTCGCTAATGTAACGATGCGATAATGTAGCCGCAGCAACAATCGCCGGGTCGGTAATATCCACACCGTGATGAACTTCGTATTTCTCTTTGAGGCCACGAAGAATGGCAATGGTGTCTTCCACGCTGGGCTCATCCACCAATACCTTTTGAAAACGTCGTTCCAGCGCCGCATCTTTTTCCACATACTGGCGATATTCGTCCAGGGTAGTGGCACCAATACAATGTAATTCACCACGCGCCAGGGCTGGCTTGAGCATATTGCCTGCATCCATCGCACCTTCGGCTTTGCCCGCACCCACCATAGTGTGCAGCTCGTCGATGAATAAAATAATTTGACCTTCCTGTTTAGACAGGTCATTCAGCACTGCCTTTAGTCGCTCTTCAAATTCACCACGAAACTTTGCACCCGCAATCAGGGCACCCATGTCTAGCGACAACAAACGTTTGCCTTTCATGCCTTCCGGCACTTCACCATTAATAATGCGTTGCGCCAGGCCTTCGGCAATAGCGGTCTTACCCACTCCGGGTTCACCAATCAGCACAGGATTATTTTTGGTACGACGCTGTAAAACCTGGATGGTGCGACGGATTTCGTCGTCACGGCCAATAACCGGATCAAGCTTGCCCTGTTCGGCACGCTCAGTAAGATCGATGGTGTATTTTTCCAGGGCCTGTCGACTTTCTTCGGCGTTGGGATCATCAATACTTTCCCCACCACGTAATTCATCAATGGCCTGTTTCACTGACCCTTTCGCAGCACCCGCCTTGTGCAAAAGGTCACTCAGCTGACCCTTGCTTTGCACAGCCGCCAATGCAAATAGCTCACTGGAGATATAGGCATCGTTAAGATCCTGCGCAAGTTTGTCGGTTACATTTAGCAGTCGACCCAAATCATTAGAAATATGAACATCACCACCAGCACCTTCTACCTGCGGGAATTTCTCAAGCGCTTCCCCCAGCAAAGTACGCAACTGATTCACGTTCACCGATGCCTTCGCCAGCAGATGGCGAACCGTACTACCTTCCTGATCCAGGATGGCCATCATAAGATGGGCGGGTTCAATAAACTGGTGATCCCTGCCAACAGCAAGGCTCTGCGCATCGGCCAGCGCAGCCTGAAATTTGGTGGTGAGTTTATCCATTCGCATAAATTTGCCCCTAAATGATTTTGTAGCCCAAATTAATTTCGACCTTGATAGTCATTAGACCTTACATGGGGGCGGGGAATGCTGATTCAAGCATTCAGTACCAGGTCACACATGGAAAATTATTGCCGCCAAAAGGCGCTATAAAAACAGGTAGTGAGAGCTGAAAGTAAATCCTGGAGGTAAAACTAGAAACAACTGGATATAAAAATTAGGGCAGGTAAAACCCCGAAGGACACACAAACCTGCCTGATTAAGATCAGGCAATCATTGGAATGCTTTGCAAGACTCCTGATTAATAAGTTACAGGAGCTACAGGCAAATAGTTACAGGTCGCGACCATTCCACAGCTGGCTTGCTACCCGACGCTCTTTGCCATTGCGGCGATCAGTCTTCTCTTCAAAACGCACCATTTCACGGCGATCCACCGTCACCCTGCGTACAATTACACGATGTTCTGTGCCCGTATAAGCAAGCGTAGTATCTTCTGACGGGGCTTGTCTTCTGACATTCACATCGATGTCTTCTTTCGATACTAATTCCAGTCCCATGGCATGCCACCTTTCATTGTTAATCCAGTTGTTATCCACAGATGAGATATATATATCAGCTCACCTGAATATGATATTAGCTTTTGGTTATTTGTTAATCAAGCGCCATAACAAGCTTTTTAGCCATAATTTACGCTAATATCAGCCAAATTTTCGCTAAATATGGGGATTTACGCTGTCGTAGGCTTTTTTACAAGAACAGACGTGAGTTTATCAAGGCAAACTCCATGTTTCATATCATGGCAATCCAGCGCCGGATACGCCTTCAGACTCGAACTGCTTGGAATAAGCAACGCCAAAGCAGTAAACCCTGCACCCCGGACGTCATCCACTCGAGCAGGGTAGATTGCACAATTGGCCTTTTGGGCCAGGAAAATCACCCCTCCCTTGAGCTTGCGAGGCGGATCAGAATCCAGGTGTATCCCACCGTGAGGGAATACGGCCACCACATCGCCCTGCTCCAAAGCCGTTAATGCTTCCCTTAAGGCGCGCTCTGGTCGTCCACCATGATCAACGGGAATACATTTTGCTAAACGAAATAACCAGCTCATTCCAAATCGCTCATATTGTTCACGGGCGATGAGAAATCTGAGTGGGCGAGGACTGGCGGCAATCAGCAAAAACGGATCCAGACCGGACATATGATTGGAGGCGACTAGGGCACCACCGCTAGAAGGCAAAGGCAATGGTTCAAACTGAAAACCATGCAGGTAACGACAGAACAGGCTAATAAATCCGGCAACCCGGTTTACCTTTCGGCTTCCCCAGTCTGCCGTACTGGCGGATTCAAGATAGCGAAGTAAAAAATGAGCCAACAATAACAATACAACAAAAGCGAAAAGACCAAACCAGATCATAGGTGATTTACTCTCAGGACTTCACGATGGAACATTTCAACGAACTAAGTAGCAAATCACGTTCCATAACAAACTTCAAAAAATTGGCCAAAAACAATTAAAATTAAAATTGCAGCTAAGCCTTATTCAATATCTCTGCACAATCCACGCAACACCATATCCGTCAGACTAACGATGCCAACAATTTCACCACCACTCACCGCAGGTGCACGAGACAGGCCAAATTTCTCAAAAAGTCGGGCGCAATATCGAATATCCATATCCTGTTCCACAGTGATCACCGGCTTACTCATAATTTCATAAACATTGACACGATCCGGCGCCTTGTCTTTTGCAAGTACCTGCTTGGCAATATCCGAAAGCAGCACCATGCCATAGGCATCATCATCATGTCGTTTATTCACAATGACACACTTTGTGTCCACATGTTTCATCTTGCTCAACGTTTCACTAATAGTCGTTAGACCGTCTACCATGTCAAAATTTCGCTTCATTACATCTTTAACGCGAATAATTTTTCGATCACTCATAATTCATCCTCCACTACCTGTGTTAATTTTTCCACCTGATGTTTAACACCCACTGCATCTTCTACGTCAATCTGAAATGCAATACCCGTTTCCATTCCTTTATCAAAATCGCCCACTTCGGCAATTTTTTCCAAAATGCTTCGGCTTAGATGTTCTTCCACCAGAAACATCAACATATCACGTTGCGTTTCCAGCGTGAGGCCAAAAAATGTTGCGCTCTTCTCAACCCCTTCTCCGCGCGCATGATTGATAACCGTCGCACCGGTTGCTCCGGCCTGTCGTGCAGCATCAATCACCGAATCAGTTTTATTATCGTCCACCAACGCAATAAGTAATTTGAAATGCATAGCGGTTTCTCCGTCCAGTTCTTAGAATTAGTAGAACATTAGTTAATATTAGTAAAATATTTATATGGATCCAGATTGAAAATTTTTTCTCTATAGAAACAATTTATCTCCTGTAATCACAGATCAGATTTCTTTTCGCGCTGCGCTCGCCAATGACTAATTTGCGCATAGGCCATCACAGACATGATCGGAAACAAACAAGTAAAAGCGATAAGCCCAAAACCATCCAGCAATGCGCTCCGACCCGGAACGGTGCTAGCTAAACCCAAACCTAGCGCCGCAACCAGAGGCACTGTGACCGTAGACGTTGTCACTCCACCGGAATCGTATGCCAACGCGATAATCACCTTAGGAGCATAAAATGTTTGAATAATAACGACTACATAACCTGCAATTATGTAGTAATGCAAAGGTGCTCCAGTAACAATGCGAAAAGCCCCTAAAGCAACACCAATCGCCGCTCCAATAGCAACGGAAACTCGTAAGCCCCCCACGCTAATCGCGCCGCCGGAAACCTCGTTGGCCTTAATGGCAACAGCTAACAATGCGGGCTCCGCAATAGCGGTCGAAAAACCAACCGCAAATGCAAACAGGTACACCCACTTATAATCCTGCCATTGAAGGACACGGCCTGCTTGTGACATCGAACCCAAAATAAAATCCGGATCGGTCAACTGAACCGCCATTAATTTTCCAAGAGGAAATAACGCCCGCTCCAGGCCAACCAGGAAAAATGCCAAACCAACAATTACGGCAATAAATCCGATTATGACTCTTTTTGCATTCGGGATTGGCTTGCGGATAACAAAGAACTGCATACCAAAAATAATAGCCGCAATAGGCAGCACGTCTTTCACCGTTGACAAAATTGAACTGAGTAATGAAATTACCAACTCCATTAAATCAACATCCCGTAAATCATCACGAACATCATCGGCGTCAATGAAGCAAAGGCAATCAAACCAAATCCGTCCACCATGGGATTTCGCCCCTTAATGCTGGATGCTAACCCAATACCCAGTGCTGTCACTAATGGCACGGTTACTGTTGACGTGGTCACGCCGCCAGAATCATAAGCAATGCCAATAATTTCCCTGGGCGCAATCATTGTTAACAACACCACACCGATGTAACCGCCAATAATCAGATACTGAATTGGCCATCCTTTTAATATGCGCAACACCCCCACCAAAATCGCCAGCCCCACCGAAATAGCTACGGTAATACGCAAACCCAACGCATAGCTTTCACGCGAATCAGGAGTATCAATTATCATTCCACCTTCAGCCGCCACAATTGCTGCTTCGTTTGCAACAGCAATCAAGGCAGGCTCAGCAATAGTGGTGCCGCAACCCAGTGCAAAAGCAAAAAACAATAACCAGAAAAGGCTGCCTTTGCGGGCGAACTCATATGCAAGTGATTCACCAATAGGAAACAAAGCCATTTCCAGGCCACGAATAAATAAAGTCAGGCCCAGCACCACCAGAATCATTCCAGTAATTAATTCGGCAATATCAGGAAATGGTTGCTGCAAAATTACGATCTGAAAAAAGGCAATTACCAGAACGATAGGAGCCAGGTCGCGCGCACTGTGCTTCAGTGCGATAAGGAAATTCCGAAATTCTCTATTCACGTGCGCTAGAAATCTGCCAAACTCGCTTATTTGATTTGTCGAAACCGTAGTTAACAGAATGCTAACAGAACACCGCGGGGATACATACACGGAGTTAACCGATTAAGAAACATAATGAATATCTTTTTCATCTTACAATTTACATTGATAATAAAGATGGGCTATCAACTGACATCCCCACCTTTCTGTTCAAGGGCATTATCTTCTGATGAAAGTTTTCCCCTAACCGCACTGCGCGTCAAATCAAGCAATCGATCCCAGGCGATGGGTTTGGCAAGTGAAGCCAGGGCGCCTATATCCAGTGCCATAGGTTTATTTTCTACCATGCTTACCATAATGACAGGAATATCACAGAGATCAGCATCTTCCTTCAGAATCTTTAATGCATCCCACCCATCCATTCCCGGCATCATAATATCCAATGTAATGAGATCCGGCTTGAGTTTGCGCGCCAACTCAATACCCTCTATAGCGCTTGTTGCCGAAACTGAACGAAAACCCTCACGATTATATACTCGCGTCATGAGATCAATCACATTGGGGTCATCATCGATGGTTAATACTGTTGCTATTTTTTTACGCCTTTCGTGTTTTTTTAGATGTTTTGAAATATTTTCTGGTAAACGCATTTTCTTTGGATCAGCAGCTTTCTTTATTTTTTCGGGTATTGCAGGCTTACCCTCAAATGTAGTCTCCACGACATTTTTCGGAAGCCAGATACCGAAAGTGGCGCCACTACCAACCTCACTGTTTACCCAAATTTTTCCACCCATCATTCCGCAAAACTTTTGGCAAAGTGACAAACCTAAACCAGTGCCTCCGTATTTCCGCGTGGTGGATATATCCGCCTGCTGAAACGGTTCAAATATATTATCTATCGCCTCGCTGTCTATACCGATCCCACTATCTACTACATTTATTTCTACCCCATCAACACCATCCATCGCTTTACTTTTTACAGTAATTAACACTTTGCCATGTTCTGTAAATTTAATAGCATTACTTAGCAAATTTAATAAAATTTGGCGCACCTTGGTGTAATCTGCGCGAAGAATTTCAGCTGATGATATACCTTCACATACTATCTCGTTACCATTTTTCCTGGCCATTGGCTCAATAGTGGATACCACAACCTTAATCAAGTCCGGCAAATTGAATGACTCAAGATGCAGTTCCATTTTCCCAGCTTCAACCTTCGATAAATCCAGGATCTCGTTAATTAGCGTTAATAAATGTCGACCTGCGGCGTGAATTTTATCCAGGTCTTCAGAATACGCATCAAGCCCATCTGTTTTGGCATCATCGTGCAGCATTTCACTGTAGCCAATAATGGCATTAAGTGGCGTACGTAGTTCATGGCTCATATTTGCCAGGAAGGTGCTCTTGGCACGATTAGCTTCTAATGCTTCATCACGAAGATCAAGCAACGCAACCTCTGCATCTTTGCGACGCTCAACTTCTTTTTCCAGCTCATCTCTGGATATGGTCACTTCTTCCAGACGGGTTACAGATTCCTTAAGTCGCCCAAACTCTCTGGCAGTCCACCAATGAGACTGCAACTGCTCACTTGAAGATCCCACAACCAAACGCTGGGTGATACGCATAACCGGGTTAATAACCAACGCATGCATCCAGGCGAGTAGTATCAGACCTGTTATGGCCATTAAAATTGCGATATTAATCCGCACATCATCAATCTGTTCCGCGATCTCCTTAATCGTTTCTCCGTTATCCCAAACAAGCAATAGTTTGCCGAAATATTGATCTTCACCACGGCGTATCTCGCGAGCAAACTTCTTCAATTCACCAGTAACTGGTTCAGAACGCTGCCAGTTCAAAAGCACCTGACCATAATCATTAACGATGCGCACGCTATGCACCCCTTCAGCGATGACTTTCATTTCATCGATAACCTTTTCCAGCACCGGGATATCCTGGACTACCACTGTGTCCGCAATTGCCGATGCCACCAGATTGAGAGTGCTTTCTATTTCAATTTGCTCATGCGCCAACAATCGCTCCATTTCTTTGGCGCGAATAACTTCACCACCCGCGTACGCAATCACTATAGTGACCAGCAACAGAGTGCCAACCAGCAACCCCCAAAGAGGCATTGCGCTTCGTAGTGATGTTTCTTTATTCAATGATGGCGGCCTCAAAATTAGTTTTTTTGCTTGTCATTGCTGCACATTTCTCGCGGCTAAATTGCTCAATATTCAGGCATCTTCTAGCACAGACGTGGATAACGTCATTAGCGACAAATAGGATAAAGCCCTTTAGTCATATACTGCGATAAGATAATCACAGACCAGCCAGAGTACTAAAAATGAGACCTGCTAAAGTAGCGATACCGACGAAGGAGTACCGACGATGACAGTTAAACGAGCAATTATTGGCTTTCATCTGGACGAACACGAAGACTGGGTGGCGGATCTGGAATGTGGCCATACCCAACACGTACGCCACCGGCCTCCCTGGCAGGTGCGACCCTGGGTCATTACCGAAAAGGGCCGAAAAAGCCATTTGGGACAAATTCTGCATTGTAAAAAATGCGGGCAAGATGAGCCCTGATCCTGCTTGTTTGGTACAATTCGCCGCTTTCTTTATTCGGATTTTTCACAAATGAAAATAAGGGCAATGGCTTAATGAAAGTTTTGGTTATCGGCAGCGGTGGACGTGAACACGCCCTGGCATGGAAAGCGGCCCAGTCAGCCACAGTAGAAACCGTCTTCGTGGCTCCGGGTAACGCCGGCACTGCCCATGAACCCAAACTGGAAAATATCGATATCGGTGTAGAAGACATTGATGGCCTGATTCAATTCGTGCAGCAAAACACTATTGGCCTGACTATCGTCGGCCCGGAAGTACCGTTGGTGATGGGCATCGTTGATGCCTTTCAAAAAGCCGGTCTGCGCTGTTTCGGCCCCACTCAGGGTGCGGCGCAGCTGGAAGGTTCCAAGGCGTTTACCAAAGATTTCCTGGCAAGACACAACATCCCCTCTGCCGACTACGGCAACTTCACCGATCTCGAACAGGCGCTGGCTTACCTTAAACAACACGGTGCCCCCATCGTCATAAAAGCCGATGGCCTGGCCGCCGGTAAGGGCGTCATTGTGGCGATGAAACAGGACGAAGCCGAAGCCGCGGTGCGCGACATGCTGGCAGGCAACGCCTTTGGCGAAGCCGGTCACCGCGTCGTTATTGAAGAATTCCTCGAAGGCGAAGAAGCCAGTTTCATTTGCATGGTCGATGGTAAACACATCCTGCCCATGGCCACTTCGCAGGACCACAAACGTGTGGGCGAAGGGGATACCGGCCCCAACACCGGCGGCATGGGCGCCTACTCCCCTGCTCCAGTGGTTACACCCGAAATCCATAATAGAATCATGAAGGAAGTTATCGAGCCCACCGTTAAGGGCATGGCGGATGAAGGCAATCCTTACACGGGTTTTCTCTACGCCGGTTTAATGATCGCAAAAGATGGCACACCGAAAGTCATCGAGTACAATTGCCGTTTCGGCGACCCGGAAACTCAGCCCATTTTAATGCGCTTACGCTCTGATCTGGTCGGGCTGTGCAATGCCGCTCTTGATGGAAAACTGGATGAAGCCACTGCCGAATGGGACCCCCGTGCAGCTTTGGGAGTAGTGCTGGCTGCCGGTGGTTACCCGGCCAGTTATGCAAAAGGCGACGTGATTTCAGGTCTACTGGAAGCAGAATCGCAGGATTCTTCTTTGGACAGTAAGGTATTTCACGCTGGCACTGCAGAAAAAGACGGCCAAATAGTTACCGCCGGTGGACGAGTACTCTGCGCGGTGGGGTTAGGTGATACCGTCAGTGAAGCACAAACTCGCGCCTATGAGCTGACCAAACAAATCAGCTGGGATAAAGTGTACTATCGCACCGATATTGGATATCGCGCTGTTGCCCGAGAACAAGTAAAGAAACAAACACAAACAACGCAATAGTTGAGGTTACAAAAAATGAAACAAGCATTCGTCGCCATACTGATGGGATCGGATTCCGATCTGCCCGCCATGCAGGCCACCCTGGACACCCTGGATCAATTGCAGGTGCCCTATGAAGTCAAAATCACTTCGGCCCACCGTACGCCGGATGCAACCCATCACTATGTTTCCAGTGCCGATAAACGCGGCTGTGCGGTGTTCATCGCCGCAGCCGGTTTGGCCGCTCACCTGGCCGGTGTGGTTGCTTCGCTGACCATCAAACCCGTGATCGGCGTTCCCATGGATGGTGGACCACTCAAGGGCCAGGACGCTCTGTTATCTACCGTGATGATGCCCGGCGGAATTCCGGTGGCAACTGTCGCCATTGGTAAAGCTGGAGCAAAAAATGCGGCCTACCTGGCGGCACAGATTCTTGCTCTGGGTGACCCTGAGCTGGCTGATCGCGTCAAAGCTGAACGTGCCGCCAATGCCCGAGCCGTTATTGCCAAAGACGCGGACCTGCAGAAAAAGCTCGGTAAATAGTTCTACTAGCGTCTGGGGTCGTGAACCACTGGCAACTACGGCAAACCGCTCGCATTATTGAACGAGGCGGAATCATTGCCTACCCCACTGAGGCGGTATTTGGATTAGGTTGCGACCCGCTAAATCCCGATGCAGTGCTGCGCTTGCTCGCGCTCAAACAACGCTCTGTCGATAAAGGCCTGGTGCTCATTGCTTCAAATATCGAGCAACTCAAGCCTTTCATGGCGCCACTGGATGCAAAACAACAAGACACACTGGAAGCTAGCTGGCCCGGCCCCGTCACCTGGCTGGTCCCTGCCAAACCGGAAACACCCGTCTGGCTAAAAGGACATCACGACACCATTGCCGTGCGCGTCACCAGCCATCCCATCGCTGCTGCCTTGTGCCAGACCGTTGGCCATGCCCTGGTCTCTACCAGCGCCAACCGCTCTGGTTTGCGTCCAGCCAAAAGCCCCCTACAGGTCAGACATTATTTCTCTCCACAAAGTAATCAAAAAATAGACAGGATTGTGACGGGCTCATTGGGAAACGAAGCCAAACCCAGCATCATCAAAGATTTATCAACCGGTAAAATCATCCGGACAGCCTAGAACATCATAGACGCCAAAGCAGTCGCCATTCACCGGTTGCTGATGTAACCTCTTCTCCCTGAATTTAGCGAGGGAAAAGAAACATGAGCAAACCCGATACCCAGGCCATCATCGATTACTTATTAGAC
>JAUWLO010000241.1 GCA_030613605.1 Gammaproteobacteria bacterium
ACCTGACACCCAGGATAAATTGATATACCAGATTAATATCATGCTCAGCTTACTGGAAAACAATAAGCTGAAAATAATGAACATAAATGTGGCAGACGGCGGAAAACTCAAAAGTTACGACGCGGTCATCCAGAAAACAGAAACCATAAAAACGCCCGCGGGTGAATTTAAAACCATTCGCGTCAATCGTGACGACGGTAAGCGCGTGACCACCTTATGGTGTGCCCCAGAACTCAACTACCTGCCGGTCAGGATCGAGCATTATAAAAAAGGGGATACCCATGTAAACGCATATCTTGTAAAAGTTAAGGGTTTACCTAATTAAGGAGAAAATATGAACAATCCTGACGACATAAATTATGGCCCACTAAATGAGCTAATTGGTGTCTGGAAGGGTGATAAAGGTATTGATATTGCGCCTGAACCCGATGGCACCGAAAACAACCCATATTATGAAACCATTACCTTCGAGGCCATTGGCGATGTCACCAATGCTGAATCACAGGTACTGACAGCTCTCCACTACCGTCAAGTTGTTCGGCGCAAATCAGACGATGAAGTTTTTCACGATGAAACCGGATACTGGATGTGGGATGAGAGCGCTGGAACAATCATGCATTCGCTCACCATACCCCGCGCAGTCAGTGTCATTGCTGGCGGCAAGCATAACGGCAACCATAATGACGACGGCAGTGTTGTACTTGAGGTTTCGGCCAACATTAACGATAAAGACTGGCAAATTATTCAGTCGCCATTCATGCGGGATAATGCGCGAACCACAGAGTTTCGCCATAGAATTACCGTAGGGAATGAAAAACTCTCATATGCAGAAACAACCATTGTAGAAATCTATGGAAAAACATTTGAACACACTGATGAAAATGAATTAAGACGGCAGTGAAATGAGCAAATTCAACAATGTAACCATCGTCAAAAAAGCCAACGTTTATTTCGATGGCGGCGTCACCAGCCGAACCATCGAATTTGAGAATGGCGACATCAAAACACTCGGCATGATGCAACCCGGCGAATTCGAGTTCAACACCGACAAAAAAGAAATCATGGAAATACTACAGGGTGAAGTGGATGTATTACTGCCCGGCGAAACTGAATGGCAGCGTTTTGTTGCTGGAGACACGTTTGAAGTCAAAGCCAACGCTTTATTTAAGATAAACGCATTAAGCCTGACGGATTACTGTTGCTCTTTTGTTGATTAGTTAGACAGAAAGTCCCGCCATGATAAAAAGCTTATACCTCAACGATTTAAATACTACCCACACTGTAAGTCAATTATTCAATCCGGGGTTGGCCTGGAGATTGGCGGTCCGAGTGAAATATTCGAGCCAGAAGGCTGCGTTCCTGTCTATGCAGATGCTGCTATAATCGACAATTGTAACTTTAGTAGCAATACGGTTTGGGAAGGTTCTATCAACGAAGGTGATACCTTTACTTTTGATGCAGGAAAATCACCCGGCACCCAGTACGTTGCGGAAGCGAGCAATTTAAATTGCATTAACGAATCCTCATATGACTTCGTTCTATCATCACATTGCATTGAGCATCTAGCTAACCCATTACAGGGTCTTTCCGAATGGGCTCGCGTACTAAAAGAAAATGGGCTACTTGTGCTCGTGCTACCACACAAAAATCATACTTTCGATCACAAAAGACCCGTAACCTCTCTGGAACATCTGATTCAAGATTTTGATAATCAAACAGGTGAGGATGATATGACGCACCTGGAAGAGATACTTAAACTCCACGATCTCAGCCAGGACTCTGCAGCTGGCGACTTCCAGTCTTTCCGTGAGAGGTCAATGAAAAATATGGAAAACCGATGCTTACATCATCACGTTTTCGATTCTTGCTTGGCAGTTGAGATGGTTAATCATATGAAGCTTCAAATACTCGCGGTAGAGATCTTCCGCCCATTTCACATTATAATCACAGCTAAAAAGATCGCGCGGGATCAGCGCGCAGATAACGAGAAATTCAGAGGAAAGAATGGTGCGCTGTGTAAGAGAAATTGGTAACTTACATCAATGCTAATTATGGTTGGCAATCAACCCATAAAATATTATGTCTTTCCCTTCCTGCAGGACGCGTTTAAATTTACCTTTAATTAAGGCTTCGCCCATCAGGCTTTAGGTAAGGTAACCCCGGTCTGCCCCTGATATTACCCACCACGATCCTTGTACGATGTTTCACAAACTTCCTCGCCGGTAAAAAACAACATTTGCGCCACATCTTCGTTGGCATAAATTTTCGCGGGTAACGTCGTGGTGTTGGAAAACTCCAGCATCACATGGCTGAAGCCGACCCGAATAACGTCTTGACGCTATAGCGTTATAGCGTTATTGTTGATAGTGGAGGTGCAGCGATATGAGCGAATTATCAAAAAGATCAACAGTTTACTTTGACGAAGACATTCATCAGGCTCTGAGAGTCAAGGCCGCAACATCCCATCAATCCGTCTCCGAGGTCGTGAATGAGGCGGTGCGTGTTGCACTGAAAGAAGACCAGGAAGACCTCAAGGCCGTCAGCCAAAGAGTGGAAGAACCCACGTTAAGTTATGAGGAGTTACTCGACGACCTGAAGGCTCATGGCAAACTATAGCCTTGCCTTCAAAAAATCCGTTGCGAAAGATCTTCGAAATATCCCTAATAAGGATGTTAAACGCATACTGAAATGTATTGAGTCGCTTCGCGACAATCCAAGAGCTGACGGATGCATTAAGCTTTCGGGCCAGGAGCTGTATCGGGTAAGGCAAGGCGCCTATCGAATTATTTATGAAATTCGCGATTCAGCACTGATTACTAAAGTTATTAAAGTCTGGTCATTAAAGTCGCACATCGTAGCGAGGCATATAAAAACGGCTAACCTCACACCTCAAGTTTTCAACATCATGTCTTAGGTAAGGTTACCCCGGTCTGCCCCTGATACTTGCCGCCACGATCCTTGTAGGAGGTCTCACAAACTTCCTCGCCGGTAAAAAATAACATCTGTGCGACGCCTTCATTGGCGTAAATTTTTGCAGGCAGTGTTGTGGTGTTGGAAAATTCCAACGTCACATGCCCTTCCCACTCCGGTTCTAGCGGCGTGACGTTAACAATAATACCGCAGCGGGCGTAGGTAGATTTACCCAAACATACCGCAAGTGTGTCACGCGGGATGCGGAAAAACTCCACCGTGCGGGCTAATGCAAAAGAGTTGGGTGGGATAATGCAAACATCGGACTGTATATCGACAAACCCATCATCTGCAAAATTCTTGGGATCAACTATTGCGGAATTGATGTTGGTAAACACTTTAAATTCATCGGCACAG
>JAUWLO010000207.1 GCA_030613605.1 Gammaproteobacteria bacterium
AAAACAAATACGTGAGCGAAAAATCCACTCAAGTCGATTTAAAAGACCTGGATGAACTCTATCACGAGGCAGAATACTGGCACGTCAATACCGGTGGTGAAACCATCCATGCCAAGCGCATGCCTGGATTATTTCGTCGCATAAAGTGGATAACGATGACCGTATGGCTAGCCTTTTTCCTCGGCCCTTACCTCCGCTGGGATGGGCAACAAGCCATCCTGTTTGATATTCCCGCTCGCCAATTTCATATTTTTAGTATCACCATTTTGCCACAGGATGTGTGGCTACTGGCCCTGGTGTTGTTGTTCTTCGCACTGCTACTGGCCGCCGTCACATCCCTTGCCGGACGAGTCTATTGCGGCTACTTCTGTTTCCAAACCGTGTGGACGGACATCTTCATCTGGATTGAAGAAAAACTCGAAGGCCCGCCGTCAAAACGCGTCAAGCTAGACAAGGCCCCATGGAGTTTTAACAAGTTTCGTATCAAGTTCATCAAGCACAGTGCCTGGTTGGCCATTGGTTTGCTCACCGGTATTAGTTTTACCCTCTGGTTTGGCGATGCCTTCCAGCTCTGGAAAGCCTATCTCACCTTGCAAGCCCCGCTATTCGCATGGGGAACCATCGGTGTGTTTGTCTTTTTCACTCACCTGTTTGCCGGCTTTATGCGTGAGCAGGTCTGTTTCTGGTTATGTCCTTACGCTCGCATTCAAGGTGTGATGTATGACCGTGAAACCGTTCTGCCCACCTATGATTTTGATCGCGGCGAACCCCGTGGAAAATTAAAAAAAGGCAGCCGCGCCGAAGGTGGTGAGCAAGGTGATTGTATCGACTGCAAACAATGTGTGGCAGTCTGCCCAACCGGTATCGATATTCGACACGGCCAACAGGAAGGCTGCATTACCTGCGCACTGTGTCTCGATGCCTGCGACTCCGTGATGGATAAAATCCATCGCCCCCACGGACTGATTCGTTATGCCTCACTGGATGAAATCGAAGGCAAACCCACGGTAAAATTCTACAAACGACCCCGCGTATTGGTTTATTTCGCCATTATGCTCGCCGCAATCGGTGGAATCATTTATGGCCTGGCAAACCTTGGCTCACTGGAATTAAAAGCCTTACACGAACGCCAGCCCCTGTTCGTCATGCAAAGTGATGGTTCGATCCAGAATAAATATGTGCTTAAAGTGCTGAATAAAACGGATTCTGATATGCAAGTAATGCTAACCGTTAGCGGCCACGATGAACTTAAACTGGTGAATGCTGGCAAACTACTCACCGCCAGACAGGGTCGCGTTACCCCTCATACTATTTTCCTGCGCATCCCTGGTGATAAACTGAATGCAGAACGTATCCCCGTTATTTTGCGAGTAGAAAACGTCGAACACACAGAATTATTTGCCGAATACCAGAGTATGTTTTTTGGGCCAGCAAAATAAATTAAGACCTAAATTAAAAGACAACATGAGACGAATAATCATGAATATATCCAACTATTCACAATCCAATAAGGAAGCAATGAAGAACCCCTGGTTCCTGGCTTTTTTAGGCATCATTGCCGTGTTCCTGATTGTTAATTTTATCTTTATAGGATTCGCGATAGGCACTAATCCTGGTCTGGTGACCGATGACTATTATGAGCAAGGTCGAGAGTATGAAAAGAATGTTGTCACCCGCCTCAACGCACGCAATAAGCTTAACTGGGAAACCAAAATGGAAATCCCAAAACAGGTTTATACCAACACGCTTGCTACTTATCGATTCAGTGCAGTGGATTCACGCGGCGTATCCATTATGGATGCGGATGTGAAATTCATCCTCTATCGCCCCTCCGATGCCAGCGCCTATTTCGTGCAACCTGTCGAACAGATCGCGCCGGGACTTTATCAAACCAAACTCAGTTTTCCTTTACCCGGTATTTGGGATATCAACCTTAAAGTGATACACGGTGACGATGTATATCACCAGGCCCACAGGATATCCGTGCAAGTGTCATCAGCACAAAAATCGCCGTGAGTGCCGTACAGCCACTACAAGTTAATACCACCACAGCTTCTGAAACAGAAGAAGCCAGTGACAACTGCTTTCACTGTGACTTGCCGTTACCGAAAAATCTGAAATTTGAAACCGCAATAAACGGCAGCACACGTCAGTTTTGTTGTCCCGCCTGTCAGGCAGTCTGCAGCGCCATATACGATGCTGGCCTGGATGGCTTTTACGATCGCGCCCCGCAAGGTGTGCTTGCACCACCACCAGAAACTGCTAAAGACCTGGCCCTTTATGATCTCGATGAAGTACAGGCCGAATTTGTACTGGATTTAGGTATTGAACGAGAAATTCATTTGCTGGTAGAAGGCATTCACTGTGCCGCCTGCGTCTGGCTCATTGAACGTTCCCTGGGCCAGTTAACAGGTGTACTCAATGCCCAGGTCAATCTATCGGGCAAACGACTGATACTGAAATGGGACAACAGCCAGATCAGGCTCTCACAAGTTCTCGCCCATCTGGGAAAGATTGGTTATGCCGCCGTTCCCTATGACCCGGAGGTCGCCGAAAACCAACTCAAAAAACAAAATCGCAATCTTTTATTACGCATGGCTTTCGCCGCCTTTGCAATGATGAACCTGTTGTGGATTTCCATTGCGCTATACAGTGGCGCCAGTGAAAGTGAATTCCGCAGCCTGTTTCACTGGGTCGGTTTTTCCCTCGCCACACCCACCTTGTTCTATTCCGGTTATCCCTTTTTACACAGCGCCTGGACAGGGATAAAACGCCTGCACCTCACCATGGACCTGCCCATCGCCATCGGTGCAATATCCACTTACAGTTACTCTGTTTACATCACCCTTAATCCAATGGCCACGGGTGAGGTCTATTACGACACGGTGGTGAATTTTCTGTTTGTGATTTTGGTCGGCCGTTATCTGGAGGCCATGTCAAAACGACAGGCCGTTGATTCCACACAACGTTTGCTGGAACTGCAACCACGGGCGGCGACGGTGATGCGTGAAGGTGAATCCATGTTGTTACCGATCCGCGCTGTCCAGCCGGATGATGTGGTGCTGATCAAACCCGGCGAGCAGATTCCCGTCGATGGGGTTGTTATGGAAGGTCGCAGCAACGTGGATGAATCCATGCTCAGTGGAGAATCTCGCCCAGTGACTAAACAGCAAGGTGACAAGGTATCAGCCGGTACCATGAATACCGACAGCACGCTCACGGTGCGCGTCGATGGCACGTTGCGCAATACGTCGTTGGGACGAATTATCAATCTCGTCGAAGAGGCGCAGGCCTCCAAAGCACCTATTCAATGCACTGCCGATCGCATCGTTCCCTGGTTTGTTGCCATTACCTTGCTGCTGGCCAGCACGACTTTTTTCTGGTGGTTAAAAACGGATTTCGAACTTGCGCTGATGGCGGCAACTGCAGTACTTATTATCACCTGCCCCTGTGCCTTCGGTCTGGCAACACCGATGGCCATTGCCTCCGCCTCTGGCCTGGCGGCACGTTTTGGCATTCTGATTAAAAATGGTGGTGTGCTGGAAACGTTATCAAAAATCGATCACATCGTGTTCGACAAAACCGGCACCCTCACTGAGGGCCGCATGCAGGTTCAGGCCATTATTATTAATGAAGGTACCAAAAAAAACACCAGCAAAGACATGGATGCACAAACCCTGATGCAACATGCTGCGGCAGTGGAACATTATTCAGAACACAACATCGCAAGCGCTATTTGTAGCTGGGTCGAATCAAAAGACATCCCCTCACTCTCAGCTCAACAAATTGAAAACCTACCCGGCTATGGTATTAAAGGCATGGTGAAT
>JAUWLO010000127.1 GCA_030613605.1 Gammaproteobacteria bacterium
TCATCAATACTCAAATCAAAAGCATCAGAATAGTTCGCTCCAGCGCTGGCAGTAAATGTCACACTATAGGTTAGAATTTCACCCGGTTTCGGAGGCACCGTTGGACTTACCGACTTGTTAATGGCCACCAGTGGTTCAACAATCGTCAGCGCACCACTGCTTGCTGATACGGGGGCTGTTAACTCATCAGCATTATAAGTCGCTGTATTGGTAAAGCTGGTACCGGCGTTGGCATCGGCATTATTGGCCAGTCGCGCGGGCAGGGTAATTATTACCTGTCCACCGGGAGGGATTTGTGCAATCCTCAGGTCAACATTCTGGCCGGAAGTATTACTATCATCCAGGATAACAGGTACAGGAATGACACTGTTATCAACAGCCGTGGCATCACCAATGCTGTATTCAAGAGCCGGATGCAAAAGATCAGTGACAACCACGTTATTCAGTACACCGACAGCTGGAGTAACCGGTATAGTAATGGTGTAAACGGCCTGTTCACCAATAGTGATTTCCCCGCTAGCAGGCGCAGACACAACCTTGCTCAGCGCATCGGTTCCACCAATATTGCTCATAAAGAACTGCGCTGGACCCAGCGGCGTATATTGCTGACCACTGCCCGGTAATAAGTTCTGAGGCAATGACCAGTACTCATCAACCGTGACACTATTATTCCAGGTCTGGTTTGCAGGGAAATCTGTATAGAAACCAATATCGTAATCGATGGTGACACACTGACCCGGGTTAACCGGTGTGAGCAAGTCAAATTGCAGTGTGCCACCACGCACTATCGGTGGTGTATAAATATAGTCTGTCCCTGCTACCGCGACAGCACCGTTGATATTTACCGTTAGCCCAACAATACTGCCCTCGTCCAGTTGCATCGCCAGCGCATCGGTCACAATTACGCTGTAAGCCGGTGCCAGACCGGTGGTGTTACAGGATTCAAGCTGGAACTGCATGGTGTCAGCCGCCACGTTGACAATCAGTGGATTCGCTACGTCATTAGAAATTCCACTTTCAGTCTTGGTCGGCGTGTTCATCACCGGCTGTAACAAGGTAAGGGTAGCGGTAGCTTGCAAGTTGTTGCCCGGATCAGCATTGTCACTGTCACCTGCGTAAGCCAACGTAGCCGTGTTAATCAGATTACTGCTCGGTACCTGAGCAATACCTGCATCGGGTAACACGGTAGCAACGTATTCAATGACCAGTGAATCAAGTGCTGTACCGTCACCACTGGGCGTATTAATGATGTCACCAAAGTCCCATACCAGGGAGCCGGTAGCACCCGCAGCAGGTTGCGAGACAATCGAATAGATGAAATCACCCGCCCCTGAGGCTGGCGAAATACCGACCAGGCTGTTAAAGGCCATGCCGGGCGGTAATACATCGGTGACTGTCACACTACTGGTAGTGCCTTCGCCCAGGTTTAGTGTCAATTGATAGGTGGCGGTGTCGTCTATGCGAAGCGTTTTATCAACGGCTGTGCTGCCATCTGTAACCCAGCTATCAGCTGTTATAACTTTACTCAGACTGTTGTTGTCGATGATACTTAAGGGTGCGCTTATTGCCGTGGCGCAATAATCATCAGGCGCGATGATGACAGGACAGCCTGCGCCGCTACGTTCACTGGCGCTTGCATTATCCAGCGAGGTCCAGTCTACCCAGACTTCGTTATTAAAGGTGGCAGCACTGCTGCTCTGTACCTGTGCCCGGTAAGTCAGCAACAGGGTTGCACCCGCTGGAATATCCAGGCTGCCATCACCATTGCCCTGCCCCCAGATCAATTGGCCGGGTAAGACGCCGGCAGTGGGTACCGGGTTAAAGCCGGTATCAGTGATACCACTAATGGTTGGGGTAAAACCAGCAAACAATGCTAGCTCTGCGGGCAGGTTATCCACCACATTAACGTCATAGGCCGTAGAATTACCGCTATTAGCCATAGTGATGACATATTCGATGATACTGCCACCACCAACCGGTGCTGCCGTGACAGATGTGCCGACTTTAGCTACGACTAAATCTGACTCCACTACAGTCATACTGGCGGTATCACCACCACCGAGGTTCCGCGTGGTGCTGTTGCCATTTGAGCGGTTATATGTGTAGAAAGCACTGTTGCTAAAGAGATTATCTCTACTGTTGTTAGTGGTGTTCAACAACTCTACGGTTATCTCAATTACCGCCTGGCCATTGGCGGGAATGTCGATACCGGTACTAGTGTCTTCGATAACAAGTGAAGTATCGTCTGGACCGGTATTGCTGAGCGCCCAGCCGCCACCGGATACCACGTTGGCACTGACAAAGCGCATGTCGGCATTGGTACTGGCGAAGCTCAGGTCATCCACGATACGGACATCGTACAGCGGCACTAAAACCGGTGTTTCAGGAATCGTGATGGTATATGTAAATTGTTCCCCGATAGTAGCACTCGGCTGGATATTCGCCTTTGACAGTGGGCCGGGAGCCTGAATCAGTACCGTGGTCGGCTCAGGTGAATAACCCGGATCCGTTGGGTCATCAGTACCATTGATGAACGGGTCATCGCTGGGAACATTGTTAGTGACAACGCCGCCAATGGTGGCGTTGAGTAATGCCTGGTTGAGTACCAGTGTGTTATTTGTAAGGCCCGGTAGCAGCGTGATCTCAAACTCAATCACCAGCTCGTTGCCAATAGCGAGATTCAGGGGCGGAGAACTGCCAAAGATATCTAACTGACCCGTAGCAGGATTATAATTGTGTACAACGCCTGGCGGGTCAACCATAGTAAACGTGGTCAAATCGAAATATGTCGAATTCAACATATCTGCGATCGTGATATCACTGATTGTCTGGTCAACATTAAACAGACGTAACTTGTAGCGCAGTGTGTCACCCGTTCCAGCGGTAAATGTCGGGTTCGCGCCCGTGGTCACATTCTCGACCGTCTTCTGAAAAAAGTAGCCGGTTAGTCCCGTGGTGACAGTGTAGTTGTCCTCGTGATCCGCAACAAGCGGCGTACCATCGCTGAGCGTTCGAGTGTAAGTGCGTGGCGGCGTACTACCGTCAGAGCTAAACCACTCGGTAGCACCGGCAACGTTGCTCAGCGTCACGCCGTCTGCACTGGTATCTGCATCGAGCTGTGACTGGTAACTAATAATCAGGTGATCACCGGGCCTTATCACTGTCTGGGGCGTCAGCATGGTAATGCTTAGCTGACACCTGGACGGAGCAGGACCGGTATCACCGGTATAGGTGATTGAGTAATCGATCCCCTGAGTCAGCGAAGTCGTGCCACCAACAGATCGCAAGATTTGGGCACTGACGCCTACACCTGTAGTCGGATCATGCTCACACATGCCGGCAGTAGGGCCATCGGGAAACTGGTCAAGAATCGTAACATTCCAGGCATCGCTGCCGCCGGTGTTCTCGACATCGATGCTGAAGTCCGCCAGTATGCCCAGATTCACCGCTGTCTCAGGACTGGTCTTGGTAACGACAAGATCAGGCTCGGCGATCGTCATCGGCGGCGTAATCCCCCACTCACCCGGGAGGGGATCAAAGAACGTAGGAACACCATCAATTTCAATGAGTCTGCCGAACCACCACTTGGCTGTGTTGATGAACGTTGTTCCCGCCACGTTTGCCGGCGTGTCATCAAGCACGACCGTGATCTCGACCACGATCTGCTCACCCTTATCGATTTGTGCTATTGGTTCGTAGGAAAGGTTTTTAGTCGTCCACACCCCGCCCACCGCTGCCGGATCAGTTTCGGGTACAAGCGTCACAGGAGCTCCGCTGCTCACATAGTATGCGTTGATGCCCACATAGGTTAGGTCTGCACCCGTTGCGGTAAGATCATCCCAGATAACGGCAGAGTGCAGGGTGTCGAGCGAAGGATCGTTAAATCCTAGCAAAGATGGAAGCGTGAGCGTGTAGGTAAAAGGCACACCGATGGTGGCGGTGGTCTGGCCTGCGGGGTTTTGTTTATCAATTTGTTCTACGGGTATAAAAAGATCCTGACAATTAGGCCTGATATTGTTAGACGAGGAGTTAGAAAACCAGATCCTGTGGTCAATATTGGCGCACGCCATATTGCCGCTGAAGACAACATTGTCAAAGATAATAAGATATATTGAGGGATCATTAGTTTGAAAGTTAAGGGTGGCAGTCAGCGGATTGGACGCCGTAAAGTTCAGGAACGTGCAGTCCTGGTCAATCGTGATCTGGGTAGGAACAGGGTCAACAAAACCGTCAATCACTCCGTTCGGAAAATCAGAACAAAATTTTTCTGCCGCTTGCGCGGAAGAGGCTGCACCCAGCAACAGAGCAAAGAAAAGCAACAGCTGAAAACCGAACCTGCAGCCGCCTGCCCTTGCATCAAACTGATCACCCCAGAAGCGGCCACGTGCCGAAATGCGGCAGCTAGATGGTAACGTATTAATGCAAGGATCTGGATCACGAACCGATGGAGAGATCACAGCGGCCACTGCCGCGTGGGCAAGTCGATTCAAAAATGCTGACAACAGCGTTTTTCTCAACACCTTAGCTGTCAGGCACAGAAAAACGCTGAACACAAACAAAATTTTTGTGATCAAACAACGAAAACCAGTTAATTTCATATCATCAAACAACAGCTAACACCAATTAATACTTTTGGGATTACGATTGATTTACATTTGGTTTACATTTGAACTGCTGGTGTACTGGCGATAAATGAGTTATCGGCAACTTACCTGCAGCTTTTCTCACAAAAACATGTCAATGAGTATAGTGTTTAAGATAGGTTTAGCACTGAAAATGTCGAATTTTTAACACTAAATGTCAAATATTTGGCACGACTGTTACTCTTTACCTCGTTCACCTGTTCCGGATGTGAATACATACAGCCATTATTAGCATCTTTCCCTTCTATATAAGTACTGGCACAGAGGGCAATGAAAACGAGCAATATCGATTATGTTTGTTGAAAGCAACGCGATTGATGCGTTCGTGCCTCGGTAATTGCTCCTGCATTAGCCTGCCACCTGGATCCATGCAGGCATCACCACATCCTAAGGTACTTAAAGAAGCTGGCAGTTGACAGTTAGCCGTCGGCAGCAAAAAAATGGCTAACTGACGACTGCCTGCTTTTCTTCAGACATCATCTATCTCTCACCTAAATACAAAGGTTTTATATATCTTCTGTCAGTTTTGTAGGTTGGGTTTGGCAAGCCCCTAGTATCCTAGACACCTAATAGCGTTACAATTAACGCAAAAAGAGGTGTGAAAGATGAGCGGAAAACGCTACCCCGAAGAATTTAAAATTGAAGCAGTCAAGCAAGTAACAGATCGTGGCTATAAGGTTGGCGAAGTTGCAAAACGATTAGGCGTAACAGCCAAGAGCCTGCATGATTGGATACAAAAATACGGTGATATGGGCTCACAGCATCAAACCATTACGAGTCAACAAGATGAGTTACGCAAGTTAAAAGCACAGTTGAGGCGTGTTACCGAAGAGCGAGATATATTAAAGGAGGCCGCCGCGTACTTTGCAAGCGAGTCAAGGAAAGGTACGCGTTCATAAAATCACGACTCGATAAATACCAAACGGCACCACTATGTCGTGCCATGAGCGTTCACCCGAGCGGTTTTTACGCCTGGTTAAAACAGCCATTAAGTCAGCGAGCAAAAGAAGATAAGCGGCTGCTTGGTCAGATTAAACAGTTCTGGATGGAAAGCGGTTTTATCTATGGATACCGCAACATCACTAAAGACATGAAAGAGCATGGTGAAACCTGTGGAAAAAACAGAGTCTATCGAATTATGCGAGAGGCGAAGATACAGTCACAGCGTGGTTACAAGCGCCACCCTGGTTTCAAGGGAGGCGCAGTTAGCCACGTTGCACCTAACACGCTGGACAGAGAGTTCAGCGTTGATGAGCCCAACAAG
>JAUWLO010000277.1 GCA_030613605.1 Gammaproteobacteria bacterium
ACACCAAAGGCAACCGAATAGGTGGTCATATGCTGGTGCATGGTTTCAAAGGGGTCTGCCGTGCCTTTGCTGGGATAACGCTTGATATCGATGCTGGTGGTGGGTACTTCGTCGGCCAGGCTGGAGTCTAAATCCTTTTCGTAATAGTACATGGCAACATCGGCCAGTGTAGTTATGGGATCGCCGCCGCTATCAAGAGGGCTTGATGCAAACGCACCGCCATCATATTCGGTATTGGCATCGCTGTCGGTATCGCCGATAGTATCGCCTCCGGTAAAACAAGCCTTGTCAGTAACGGGCTTACTGGGTAGCGATTTTGCGTTACAAATGGTGCTACCGTAAGCTCTGGCCGCACCCTTTTTGCCGCCATCCGAGACATCGTCATCTTTAGCGAGATGGTAGTCGTCGTAGTAACCATCGGTCATGAGGATGGTGTAGTTTTGCTGACATTGGCCCGCGGGTGCCGATTCTATCGGGCAATCTGAGCTGCCCGCAGAGCCAAAAATATCGAGGCCTGTGCCACAGGCATAATATTCCCCGGTATCCACCAGTGCCTGTTTTAAAGGTGTGGCTTGCTGTGTTTCCCAATCACCAGGGAGAATAGGGGAAACCGCTACTGCCGCAGGAATTTCGCCATACACTTTGTCCAGTAAGGCTTTTTTGGTGCCACTTTCCGTCGATAAATTCATGCTCTCCACGCGGATGTTACGACCGATGTCAGCACGAATTCGGCTATTAATGGTGGCATAACCAATGCGGGCACTTTCCGCCGGTTTAACCGCATTACCAATGGCGGCTTTGGCGGCCAGGTCACGTTTACGGTAATAACTGAACCAGTTCGCAAAGTTCTGGATCTCCTGGTCATAGCTACAGGTAACGGTGCCATCACCAATGTCGGCGCCGCAATCGCTACGACCTTCACCGGTAGATTCGCTATAAGCAGTGCGTCCGCTGTAGGTTTTACCAGATTTGATTTCAACTAATGTATGGGGTTCGCCCGCATCAACGATTTCATCAGCATTGTCATCAGTCCACTCGTAATAACGCGCGGGATAAAAACCAGTGACCTTGATGATATACCAGACGGGAATGGCAGGAGCATCAGGAACTTGCAGGATTGCATCCGTTGCGCATCCGCTGGCAGTGGCGGGACAGCTGGTATAGTAGCTAATGGTGGACGTAAGATCCATGGCGCCATCTGCACTGTTATAAGGGTTGTATCGTGCGGCAGTTTTACTGGCATCAGCGAAGGCAACACCGCTGCTATCAAGACCAGCCCATGGCACATAGGTGACCTCGGGGTTGTAATAAACCTTGTTGTAGGCACTGTTGCGACCGCGCCAGATACCTTCATCGCCCAGGCCGATGTCATCAAAATATTTCTGAGAGGGAAGGTTGTACCAGCTGATGTCCAGGATGTCTGTGCCGCCGCCATTTTGGTATGCATAAAGGTTAATTGCGGGTGGGTTACCTTTTGCGCCGGGGGCGGGGTGGGCGTAAGCGTACTGCCAGGTATTCCCAGATATCCCCAACCAACCTCCGGGACCGCCGTCTTCGTCGGTCATAATGGACATGTCCATACTTGAGGAATCATCGACAACAACCATGATGTTGGGCTCAACACCGGTGACGACTTCCAGAGCATCAGTGGCAAGGCTCAGGTCGGCCGCCAGCCCGGAAGCCGGAATGCTCACTGTTAGCGCCAGAAAAATCTGCAGGGATTGCAGGCGAAAAAATTTCAGCGAAGGGGTGTTGAGGACCTGGGTTTTAAGAAATTGTGTATTCATAACATCTGCTCTCTGTTGGTCAATCTTGTTTACTGTCTAAGTGCGCCAGTGCCGGTGTAATCGTGTGTGAAAAATTTTGGCATAAAGTTTCATTCATGATTTACAGGCATGAATTACAGGCGTTTACCCCAGGTGGATTGAAGGATTACAGCACTGTTGCTGTTGCCACCGGTGGCTCGTACGGTAATTAAAAAGGCCTCTATATTGCCGCCACCAGTTCCCTGGCCCATGTTGTCCATATTGAGTTTGTCATTGTCATTGCCGGTGGTTGCCAGATGCTGAATGACATAACGTGGCGCTTTTTCTAAGTTGTAGTCAGTGCTGAAAGCGGTATATTCCAGGGTTTCATTATCACTGTACCAGTCAGTTATAGTTTCCCAGATGCGGTCATTGCGAGTGCTGTCATTCGCTGTACTGAAGTTGTATAAACCATCACTTCCATCGGTATCAAAAGAAGCGGTAGAAATAATATTGTCCTGAATGTTTTGTTCGGCAGCGCGCAGCGTGGCTTCAGCAGCCTGAAATGCTAGTTCCTTGTTACGCATATTACCCGCCATTTTTTCTTCCATAACGGATGTGCGCATCGCGGTAATACCAATTAATGTCATAGCAACCAGTATGATTAAACTGATAATAAGTATTGAACCCGTTTGTTTATTTATTCTTGTAGTGTGTTTTGATCTCATAATATTTTCCGTTATTAACTCATTCAAGTTAAGATTTTTTAGTTAACAGCCTAGCTGACACGGTTGCGAATTGTTGTGGTGGTCGTAAATGTACGCCGCAAACGATAGTCCCCATTATTCAGGTTACTATTGACGTTGTTTTCTGCGCTACGCAGGGTGAGGGTGACGCGTATGCTGACGACTCGCGTCATATCAAGACCTGCTGCTCCCGCGGCAAGATAACGATCGGCTGCGCG
>JAUWLO010000274.1 GCA_030613605.1 Gammaproteobacteria bacterium
ATTTTTTACCCTTGTTGTGCTTAATTGCCAGTGCCAGAATTTGGGAAAGTGTACCAGTTTTGGCGATATCTGTGGCGGTTCAAACAGGTGTTTGTGATCTGCAGGCAGGGTATAATGGCCCGTTGAAATATATGCAATAACTCCCCCAATTGATGTGTCTGACTGGAAAAACAGCATGACTGTGGTTCACCGGCGAGTGCGAAAGCGGTAAATAGTGAGGAAGGTGTAATGCCAATTTATGAATACGAATGTAAGGTCTGTGGCCATCGTCAGGAGGCCATTCAGAAAATGAGCGATGATCCTCTGGTGGAATGCGCTGCCTGCGGTAAGCCTGAATTGAAAAAACTGGTGTCTGCGCCGGCCTTTCGTCTTAAAGGCACGGGCTGGTATGAAACAGATTTTAAGGGTGGCAACAAAAAGAACGTGGTGAAGGAAAAATCTGATAGCGGTTCAAAGAAAAGCAGCTCAACAAAACCTTCTGGTGGAGGAAGCGGTAGCTGAGTTTTTGTAATTGTAGCGTTGTTCGACGTACCGCTACCGAGAAATGGATATCGGGTGACCTGCCTGTTTGGTGATTGGTCACTATTTAATACGGTGAAACAGTAAAAATAAAATGAAAAAATATCTTGTTGCTGGTCTTTTGATTTGGGTGCCGTTAGGCGTGACTGCCATGGTCGTTAAGCTGTTGGTGGGCATGATGGACCAGATTCTGGTTTTGTTGCCTCAGCAATACCAGCCCGACACTTTGCTGGGTTTCCATGTGCCTGGCATGGGCGTGGTGCTGGCGGTCATTATCGTTCTGGGTACGGGCGTGATCGTTGCTAATCTGTTTGGGCGTAAGCTGGTGAGTCTGTGGGAATCCATTCTGGCGAGGATCCCCCTGGTGCGTACTATCTATACCAGCGTCAAGCAGATTCTGGAAACGGTGTTTTCCTCGACACAATCGTTTCGCAAGGTGTTGCTGGTGGAATACCCCCGTAAGGGTTTGTGGACGTTGGCTTTTCAGTCGAGCACTACCCAGGGTGAGGCACAGGCCAAGACGGGGGTAGAGATCGTGAATATATTTATTCCCACCACGCCAAACCCAACCTCCGGCTTCTTCATTATGGTGCCCAGGGAGGATGTCGTTGAGCTGGATATGAGCGTCGATGAGGGTCTGAAAATGATCATATCTGCTGGTGTGATGGTGCCTGAATGGAATCCCGACGGTACTCAGCAGCCACTTCCTCTGGGTGGGGAGGCTCTGGATAGCCAAACGCCCGGGAAGCCGGACTCTTGATTCAGGGGGCATTCAGGGCTTTTGGCTTGCTAGCTTAAGCTTGCTCCCTGGGTTGCAACTACAGGGCCCAATCCGTAACATTCCCGCCTTTCCCCAATTTAGAATAGACATACACAGACAAACAGGACAGTAGCCCATGCGCAGCCATTATTGCGGCCATATTAATGAATCTCATATCGACGACACCGTGACCCTCTGTGGCTGGGTGCACCGCCGCCGCGACCATGGCGGGGTGATTTTTATCGATTTGCGAGACCGTGAAGGCATCAGTCAGGTGGTTTTCGATCCGGATACTGTTGAGGCTTTTGCCGCCGCCGAAGACGTACGTAACGAATTTGTTCTGAAGGTCACTGGGCGAGTGCGCAAACGTCCCGAGGGTACCGAAAACGCCGACATGCCCACCGGCATGGTGGAAGTATTGGGCAAGGAGCTGGAAATACTCAACCGTGCCGATACTCCACCGTTCATGCTGGACGTGGATGACGACGAGATATCCGAAGAGCATCGGCTGCGTTATCGCTATATCGATTTGCGTCGCCCGGCCATGTATCAGCGTCTGAAATTTCGTTCTGAAGTCGTTCGCGTATTACGTAAAGCATTAGATGAAAAGGGTTTCCTGGATATTGAAACCCCCATGCTGACCGCCGCGACACCCGAAGGCGCACGTGATTATCTGGTGCCTAGCCGCACCCATCCAGGGCAGTTTTTTGCATTACCGCAGAGTCCACAATTGTTTAAACAGTTGCTGATGATGTCGGGCATGGATCGTTATTATCAAATCGTGCGCTGCTTTCGGGATGAAGATCTGCGCGCCGATCGTCAGCCGGAATTCACCCAGCTGGATATCGAGACCTCGTTTATGGACGAGGAAGAACTGATGGCGCTGATGGAAGAAATGATGCGTGACATTTTCTCCCATGTGCTGGAAGTGGCTTTACCGAATCCGTTCCCTCGGATGTCTTACGAAGAGGCTATGCGACGCTTTGGTTCCGATAAGCCGGATTTGCGTATTCCCCTGGAATTAGTGGACGTGGCTGCTCTCATGCAGGACGTGGCTTTCAAAGTGTTTGCTGGCCCGGCGAAAGACCCCAATGGTCGTGTTACCGCATTGCGCCTGCCCGGCGGCTGCGAGCTGAGCCGCAAAGACATTGATGGATACACCAAGTATGTCGGCATCTACGGCGCCAAGGGTCTTGCCTATATCAAGGTCAACGAACTGGCCAAAGGACGTGATGGCCTGCAGTCACCCATTTTGAAATTCCTGCCCGATGCCACCGTTGACGGCATTATGGAACGTGTTGGCGCGGAAGACGGTGATCTGGTGTTCTTCGGCGCGGACAAGGCCAGTATCGTCAGTGAAGCACTCGGTGCCCTGCGGGTAAAACTGGGTCACGATCGTGACATGGTGGAACGTGGCTGGAAACCGTTGTGGGTAGTGGATTTCCCCATGTTTGAACATGACGGCAAGCGCTGGAC
>JAUWLO010000158.1 GCA_030613605.1 Gammaproteobacteria bacterium
TCGGTGAAATCAGCGCCCTGAATTATCGTCCCTCTGGTATACAGGTGGGCAGAATGCGGGTGCCGCTGTGCGTGATCGGCATTATTTATGAGTCGCGTCCCAATGTGACGGCGGACGCGGCTGCGCTGTGTCTGAAATCCGGCAATGCCGCGATTTTACGCGGCGGCTCCGAGGCCAGACATTCCAATCAGGCGATAGCCAAAACCATTCATGCTGGCCTAGCTAAAGCTGGCCTACCGGTGAAGGCTGTGCAGGTGGTCGAGACCACTGACCGTGCCGCGGTGGGTGAATTAATTACCATGCCTGAGTACGTGGATGTGATTGTGCCGCGTGGTGGCAAGGGGCTGATTGAACGTATTTCTGCCGAGGCACGCGTGCCAGTGATCAAACATCTGCATGGTGTGTGTCACGTGTATATCGACAGCGGGGCGGATCTCGACATGGCCGTGGCCATTGCCTTTAACGCCAAGTGTCATCGCTATGGTGTGTGCAATGCGATGGAAACCTTGCTGGTGGATGAATCGGTGGCGGCCGAGGTATTGCCGCGTCTGGCCATTGAGTACGCCAAAGAAAAGGTCGAGTTACGGGGCTGTGCGCGTACCCAGGCAATATTATCCAATATCAAAGCAGCGACAGACGAAGACTGGGACGAGGAATATCTTGCGCCCATTCTATCTATTCGTGTGGTGGATGGGCTGGATGAAGCCATTGAGCATTTACATCAACACAGCTCGGGACACACAGAGGCAATTGTTACCGAGGATTACACACGTGCGCGGCGTTTTCTTGCCGAGGTGGATTCCAGCTCGGTCATGGTGAATGCATCGACCCGTTTTGCGGACGGGTTTGAGTATGGTTTGGGTGCAGAAATTGGCATAAGTACCGATAAAATACATGTGAGAGGCCCTGTTGGGCTGGAAGGGCTCACTTCCCAGAAATACATTGTTTTAGGTGAAGGCCATATTCGAGATTGATCCAATTTTGTACCGTGTTGTGCTCTCACGACAGGACATCATCACTTCGGGTAATAGAAGATGATTGGTGTTTTTGGCGGTACATTCGATCCCATCCATTTTGGGCATCTGCGTTCCGCCCTGGAAATAGGTGAATCTCTGAACCTGAAAGAAATTCGTTTTGTTCCCTGTCGTATTCCACCGCATCGCGACGCACCATTGGCTGATCCCATGCAACGGTTGGCCATGGTCAGGGCGGCATTGGCCGGTCAGCCCGATATGGTGCTGGATGATCGGGAAATAAAACGTGACGGACCGTCGTATATGATCGATACGCTGGAGTCTTTGCGTAGTGAACTAACGACCGAACCTCTGTGTCTGATTCTGGGTATGGATGCATTCATGGGATTATCGACCTGGCATCGTTGGCAGGATTTGCTAAACCTGGCTCATCTGGTGGTCATGCAACGCCCGGGCAAGAGTTTGCACGATGTGAATAGCAAACAGGCTGCTGAGGTGACGACCTTACTGAAAAGCCGACAGGTTAAGGATGTAAAAGCATTACAGACAAAAGCTGCTGGCTCAATATTTTTACATCCTATTAGTCAGCTGGATATTTCGGCCAGTAAAATTCGTGAAATGGTAGCAAAGGGAAAGAATCCCCGTTATTTGTTGCCTGATGTTGTGTTGCAAATGATTAAAGTGCAAAAAATTTATAAAACAGGATAAGTGAATGGAAGTAGAACAATCGAAAGAAGTAGAACAACTGCTGCAATGTGTGATTACTGCGCTGGATGACCTCAAGGCAGTGGATCTGAAAGTGCTTGATGTAAGAGGTAAAACCAGTATTACCGACGTCATGATCGTCGCCACTGGCACCTCCAGTCGCCATGTAAAATCTCTGGCGGATAATGTCATTCAACAAGCCAAGCAAGCCGGTACGCCCCCAATGGGCGTCGAAGGTGAAGATGTGGGTGAATGGGCCCTGATCGATCTTGGTGATGTGGTGGTGCACATCATGCAGGCTGAAACACGTGATTTTTACCAGTTAGAAAAATTATGGGATACCGAGGCCTTGCCTCAAGTCGAGTCGTCTAACGGTTAATTACCATCCCGGTAGAAACCTATGCAAATCACCTTAATCGCCGTAGGCACGCGGATGCCAGCCTGGGTGACCCAGGGTTATGAAGAATATGCACGACGAATGCCGCCTGACTATTCGTTGCGGCTGGTGGAAATTCCGGCAGGTAAACGTGGTAAAGGCGCTGACCTGACGCGTATTACACATAAGGAAGGCCAGCAGACACTGGCGGCAGTTCCCAGAGGTGCGAGGGTGGTGGCCATGGATGTGAAAGGTCGCGCCTGGAGTACCGAAGAACTGGCAAAGCAACTGGATAGCTGGCGACACGATGGGCGGGATGTGGCTCTGCTGGTAGGCGGGCCCGAAGGGCTGGCGCCGGAATGCCTGAAATCTGCGGATCAGTGTTGGTCTCTGTCCAATATGACGTTGCCGCATCCTCTGGTGCGTATTGTGGTGGCCGAGCAGCTTTATCGGGCGTGGAGTATCCTTAACAATCACCCCTATCACCGCTAACTAACACCTTAAAAGTCACTGAAGCCGCGCTGTCGACGTTGAAAGGAAGCTCAAAATGCTCACTTACTTCTGTGTAAACTCCGCTTTTTCGCCTCCTTTCAACGACGCCATCATCAGCTTGATCGAATTTTTAGAAGCGCTATAGAATGAATTTACCCCAACTTTACCTTGCCTCTTCTTCCCCTCGTCGCCGTGAATTACTGGCTCAGATCGGTATTTCTGTCGAAGTGGTGTCACAGGATGTGCCCGAGAACAGGCTGGATGGTGAAAGCCCCGAGTTCTATGTGAAAAGGCTGGCCCTGGAAAAGGCCCATTCTGGTTTGAGTGGTTTGGGAAGTAAGAGTCTTCTTCCTGTGTTGGGTGCCGATACGGCCGTGGTGGCGGGGAATGAGGTGCTGGGTAAACCTGCGGATGAAACTGATGCTCGTGCCATGTTGCGGCGGTTATCCGGCCACAGCCACCGGGTTTTATCGGCGGTTGCCGTGGTGGGACGCGACGATCTGGGGCAAGATAGGGAAGGTGTGCGGGTGAGCGAAAGTATAGTGACATTTCGGCCCATTGCCGGGAAGGAATGCGAGTCTTACTGGGATACCGGCGAGCCCATGGATAAAGCCGGTGGCTATGCCATTCAGGGTTTGGCGGCCCTTTTTATTGAGCGCATTGAGGGGAGTTATTCCGGGGTGATGGGGCTGCCCCTGTTTGAGACGGGCGAACTTTTGCAGGAATTCGGTATCGAAATTCTGTAGCGATTGTATCTAAATTAAGAACAAGACAAAAAATAAGAATAAGGAATCCTCTGAGAATAATATGAGCGAAGAAATTTTGATCAACATTACGCCGCGCGAAACTCGGGTGGCGATAGTGGAAAACGGAGTCTTAAACGAGATTTTTATCGAACGAGCCAGCAAACGTGGCCTGGTGGGGAATATTTACCTGGGTAAAGTCTCGCGTGTTTTGCCAGGTATGCAGGCAGCGTTTATTGATATTCAGCTGGATCGGACTGCATTTTTACATGCTTCCGATATCATGCCGCGAAATTCGGAAAATGGTAATGGGGCTGACAAGACAGACTCACCAGAAGATATCCAAAAGTTGATACGTCAGGGCCAGGACATCCTCGTGCAAGTAGTAAAAGATCCTCTAGGAACAAAGGGGGCTCGATTAACAACCCATCTTTCTGTGGCCGCACGCTTTTTGGTGTTTATGCCCGGCGAAGAGCATGTCGGCGTGTCACAAAAAATCGAAGGTGAGGATGAGCGCCAGCGTTTGCGTGATTTATTGTCTGGTCTTGCAGAAGAGTTTGGCCAGGGTGGATACATTGTGCGTACAGTAGCAGAAGGTGTCAGTGAACAAGAATTACGGCTGGACATGGAATTTTTGCATAAATCCTGGTCTGAGATTCAGGAGCGCGCCAAAAACACAGGACAGGGAGTTTTGGTGCATGAAGACTTGTCTTTGGCGATGCGCACCATGCGGGATCAGGTCAATATTGGTGTTGAAAAGGTGCGCATTGATTCTCGTGAAAATTATGAGCGAGCCAGAAAATTTGCGGAAAAATTTATTCCTGAAATAGCCGGTCGAATTGAATATTATCCTGGCGAACGACCCATTTTCGATCTTTATAACATTGAAGATGAAATCCAGAAGGCGTTGGCTACCAAGGTGCAACTGAAATCCGGTGGTTACCTTATTATCGACCAGACTGAAGCAATGACGACGATTGATGTTAATACTGGCGCTTTTGTCGGGCATCGCAATCTGGAAGAAACAATCTTTAAAACCAATCTTGAAGCAACGCAAGCCATTGCTCGTCAACTCCGGTTGCGGAACTTAGGCGGTATCATCATTCTTGATTTTATCGACATGACGGTTTCAGATCATCGTGATCAGGTGATGCGAGCGCTGGAAAAGAGTCTTGAGCGTGATAAAGCCAAGAGCCATATCTGTGAGGTTTCAGGTTTGGGTCTGGTGGAAATGACGCGTAAACGAACGCGGGAAAGCCTGGAACATGTTTTGTGTGAACCCTGCCAGTGCTGTGAGGGTAAAGGCTCCATGCGTACGGCAGAAACGGTGTGTTATGAGGTTTTTCGTGAATTGTTACGTGAAGCTCGACAATACGAAGCCAGGCAGTTTTTGGTGTTGGCTTCCCAGGAAGTTGTGGATCTAATGCTGGATGAAGAGTCTGTTAGCGTGGCAGAGCTGGAGGAGTTTATTGGTCGTCCAATCCTGTTTCAGGTTGAGGCCCTTTATACACAGGAACAATTTGATGTGGTGCTGATGTAAATATTGTAGCCGAGCGCATACTTTTAAAATATTTTTTCATGATGTGTAGTCTCAACTCTCG
>JAUWLO010000056.1 GCA_030613605.1 Gammaproteobacteria bacterium
AGGAGTTTATTGGCCGTCCAATTCTGTTTCAGGTTGAGGCTCTTTATACGCAGGAGCAGTTTGATGTGGTGCTGATGTGAATGTCGGCATTGCGTAAAAAATCACTAGAAATAAAATATATACCAATATTTTACAAAAAAATGTTTAGCGTCAACTTTCGGTATTAATACGGAACATATTTGAACCCGCAGTGATTCAGCCTAAGAAAATTTATCGTTATCTATGGGCGAGCGTGTGGTACACGTTCGCAGTGTTTGTTGTCTTGCTGGCCATTATATTTGGTATGGCGCGTTTGCTGCTTCCCTATGCCAGCGACTATAAAGAAGATGTTATTGCAACGTTAAGCGAATATCTTGGTCAGCCAGTAAGGATAGGCAGCCTGGATGCGGAGTGGCATGGTCTTGGCCCCGCTCTGGTGCTGAAGGATGTCGCACTTCTTGATTTAAAAAATAATAAACCTGTCTTTCAGTTCAGAAAGGCACGACTTGGTATTGGCCTCATCCCTTCTTTGTTTCAACAAAAACCGGTTTTATCAGGGATCACTCTGGTCGGTGTTGATCTGGTATTGACGCGTGAAAAAAATGGGCGTTTTATGGTTGCCGGGATTAAAGGCGAGAATAAAAGTGGTGGGAAAGATGCAGATGAAACCGAAGCCGAGGTTCTGGATGCGTTGACGTCATGGGTTTTTTCGCAGGGCGTCCTGAGTCTTGAAAATAGCAACATTACCTGGCGTGACAAAATGGGGGAAGGCAGAAAAATGGATTTTTCTGCTGTTAATGTCAGGTTGAAAAATTCTGGTGATCATCATGTTCTGGATGCATCAGTGGTATTGCCAGAAAGGTTTGGAAAATCTTTAACTGTACACATAGACATGAAGGGAGACCCGTTAAATGTAAAGGAAAGAGAGACGCGTGCTTATTTTCGTGGTGAGAAGGTGAAGCTTGCCAGTTTGCTGAAAACACAATCGATAGCGGGAGTTGGCGCTGATGTGGCTGAGGCTGATTTCCAGATATGGTCGCGCTGGGAAAATGGAGCCTTGCAGAAAATGCTGGGGGAGGTGGATGTTAGCGATATTGAGTTATTTTCCTCCCGGGCTGAAAATATTCAAAAAAATAATAAGAAAAAAATTGATGCTGCATTAGTTTTTCAAAAGCTGGCTGGTAAATTCAAATGGTTAAGAAAAGATGATGGTTGGCAATTTAATGCCGATGACCTGGTGTTATTGCGCAATAATATTCTATGGGAGCCTTCGCAGATTGTTGTCAATGTAAAAGATAATTCAGAGGGAGTTGAATCATTAGATGTATATGCAAGTCATCTGCAGTTGGAGGATGCAGCACAATTATTAGTGTTGTTTTCCATGGGCGGAGAAGCTGTAAGTACACCTTTACTTGCGATTAAGCCGAAAGGTCGGGTAATTAATGCCAGGTTGAATTGGCGAAATGATGAAAGACCAACATATAACGCCTATGCAAGCCTGAGTCAGGCAGAGATTAATGGTTGGAAACTTGTTCCGGCGGCTAAAAAAGTGAATGGGGAATTATGGCTGGATGAAAATGGGGGTCAGGTAGATCTAAAAGAATCGGCAATGACGCTGAATTTCCCCGATCTTTTTCGGTGGCCTTTGCAGATTGATAAATTAAGTGGGCACGTTAGCTGGGCGATTGACGGTGATAGTTGGCAGCTAAAAGGCCGTGATCTGGCGGCCAAAAACAAAGATGTGCTCTCGCGTGTATCTCTGGATATTGTCAAGGAAAGTCCTGATGTTTCTCCTTTTATGTCTCTGATCGCCAAGTTTACCGATGGTGATGGTAGTCAGGTTACTCACTATCTTCCTACCGGAATAATGAGTGACTCGGCCGTAGACTGGTTGGATAAGGCAATTATTGAAGGGCATATCGCTTCAGGTGGAGCTATTGTTCATGGGCGAATGTCTGATTTTCCTTTTGATAAAGGCAATGGCAGGTTTGAGACTCGATTTGGTGTTAAAAATGCCCGGCTGGAATATGCGGAAGGCTGGCCGTCGGTTTACGATATTGATGCTGATGTTCAGTTTTTGGGTAAAGGACTGTTTGTCAACGCTCGGCATGGAAACATATTTTCTAATGACATTCAATGGGCCACTATTTCTATGCCAGATATGGGAGCAAAACCTATGCGGGTTTTGGTGAAAGGCGATATTAAAGGTACCACTCAGGATAAACTGGATTTTCTTGTTGCAAGTCCTCAGCTTTATAAGTCTTTCGGAAAAAATCTGGAAGGAATGACCGCCGAAGGTGAAAGCTTGCTGCACCTTAATCTCGATTTACCTATTGGCGGACAGAAGAAAACATTATTACAGGGGTGGGTGGATTTTGCAGAAAATTCTTTATCAGTTCCAGCATTGGGACGTGTGTTGAGTGAAGTAGAAGGACGGGTGCAGTTTTATCAGGATGGCCTCGAAGCCGACGATTTGCAGGCAAAGTTGTTTGGTCAGGCAGCTAGTTTGAAAATTTTCACTGATGAAAAAACCTCAGTAGAGAAAAAAATAAATACAGAAAAAGAATTTGGTATAACAAAACCCAATGAGGTAGGTGATGCGACCGTAGAGAAGGAGGGAGTGAAAAACAGGTGGATAAACATCCAGGCGAATGGTTTGCTCAATGCAAAAGGTATGGCTTCATATTATTTTCCACCAATAAAAGATTTGTTGATAGGTGATGGTGGTTGGGATGTGTTATTTAAAGTACCTGTTGGTGGTTCAGATGAAAATCTAAGAATATCAACTCTGCAGGCAGTGACGGATTTGAAAGGTGTTGAGATAAATTTGCCTCCACCGTTAAATAAAAAGAAAGCTGATTCAGCCAGGATGAATTTGCGAGTTGATTTTCGTCCCGAAAAATCACCTCTTTTACATGTGAGTTATGGTGGTTTTGTTGACGGGGTTTTTGAGTTGGGAGGGCATCCGGACGAAAAAAATGTCGCCGGCATTCAGAGAGGGGAAATACGATTAAATGGAGGCAGTTTATCTCTGCCAGATGGGAAGGGGGTGCGTATTGTTGGCTGGCTGGATGAGGTCTCATGGGATGACTGGCTCACTCTCTTGCTTGACAAAAATACGGCTCCAACGGATCAAAAAACGAATCCTTCTTTTTTGCATTCTGCTGATATAGCGATTCGTAATTTGAAGGCTTATGGCCAAAGGCTACACAAGGTAAGGCTCAAAACTGTTCCGGCAGAAAATGCCTGGGCGTTTGATATAACCAGTAATGAATTGTCGGGTCACTTTGAAATTCCTTCGAACATTGCAATACATCCTGTAAAAGCAAATCTAGACTTTTTGTACCTTGAAGAGCCTGAATTATCTGCGGGGAGTATTGACCCACGCAAAATACCCGCGCTGGATTTTAAGGTTAAGGATCTTCGTTATGAGTCACGTAGATTCGGGGAGCTCAGGCTGGAAACCACCAGGGTGGCAAATGGTTTAAGGATCGAACAGTTGATACTGAAACCCAAAGCAACCACTATCATTTCGAATGGGGGCTGGTATATAGCAGGCGGTAAGCAAAGCACTAATATCCAGGCGAACATTGAAACAACTGATGTAGGTCGCACGTTAAAAGAGCTTGGCTATGTTGGGACAATTTCTGGCGGGAGAGGGGAAGTGCATTTTAATTTGCGCTGGCCCAGCGCTTTATTTGATGTAGACGTAAATAAGGTGCATGGCAGCATGAATATGTTTTTACGTGATGGGCAATTGCTTGATATCGATCCGGGGGCAGGTCGTTTGTTTGGTATGCTGAGTCTTCAAGCATTACCACGGCGTTTGTTTCTAGATTTTTCAGATGTATTTTCAAAAGGATTTGGTTTTAGCCGCATAAAAGGAAGTTTCAGTATCGAGGACGGTGATGCCTATACCAATAATTTGTATCTGGATGGACTGGCTGCGCGCGTGGATGTTGCTGGACGGGCAGGGCTTGCGGAGCAGGATTATGACCAGAAAATAATTGTAACGCCAAAAGTGGCGGAGAGTTTACCTTTGCTGGGCGTACTTACAGCGACACCTCAGATAGGAGCTGCTATTTTATTCGCTCAGAAATTATTTCAAACAGGTATCGATGAAGCTACCAAAACTGAGTACACCATCACGGGTAAATGGAGCGACCCGGTTATCAAGAAAGTTAAATCACCCAGGTCAAGCGTTCAACCTGCTGCTGAGCTGTTTGATGATGAATAGCTTTTTGCTTAAAATTTTTCGTTGAAGACAGGGCCTGATGTTTTTCTCTATACGACCTTGTGTGATAATAGAGAAGCATTTGGGAAATTTTTTATTGCTGTTTACCATATGTTATCTACCATAATGATTACCCGTAACAATAAAATTAATAAACAGGTGAAGTAATGAATAAAATTGCAGCAGTGCAAATGGCTTCCGGACCAAATGTAAATGCTAATTTGACGGAGGCGGGTCGGCTGATTGCTATGGCTGCAGGCGCAGGGGCCCGTTTGGTCGTTTTGCCGGAGAATTTCGCCATTATGGGTATGTCGGAGATCGATAAGGTCAATATTCGTGAACAGGATGGTCAGGGCCCGATACAGGATTTTTTAGCCGAGCAAAGTATTAAACATGGCGTGTGGTTGGTGGGCGGAACTGTGCCGCTGGTCGCGGATGATTCAAATAAAGTGCACGGTTCCTGTTTGTTGATAAATGATAAAGGCGAGCGAATCGCTCGCTATGATAAAATTCATCTCTTTGATGTTCATCTTCCGGAGAGTGGGGAAACTTATAACGAATCAGAAACTATTGAAAAGGGCGATGATGTCGTTGTGGTTGATACACCTTTTGGGAAATTAGGTTTGGCTGTCTGTTACGATCTGCGTTTCCCGGAGTTATTCCGGAAAATGGTTGATCTGGGAGTGCAAATAATTACGTTGCCATCGGCCTTTACGGCTATGACAGGAAGAGCCCACTGGAAAGTTTTACTGCGGGCGCGCGCCATTGAAAATTTGTGTTATGTGGTTGCTTCTGCGCAGGGTGGTTACCATGTTAGCGGTCGTGAGACGTTCGGCAACAGCATGATTGTTAATCCCTGGGGGGTTGTGATTGACCGCCTGACCAGTGGCTCGGGGTTTGTGATTGCTGATATTGATCTGGATTATCTGGAATCGACACGCCGAAATTTCCCGGTATTGGATCACCGTAAAATGCAGTGTTCCGGTATTTAATTTTTTAATTACTGCAGGGATTAGTCACCGGCATCGTTTAATCGTTTATTTTCTGGCTCTGATTTTCTGACACTAGGTTTCCTGGTCGAACAGTTCCCGAAGATAACGAAACAGTGTTCGCGTAGATTTTGGCGTCTTGTTTGCGAGCATTTCTTTTTGCGCATTGCGTAACAACTGTCGCAGATATTGTCTGTCGGCTTGCTGGTAGAGTTTAACCAGCTCCTCCAGGGCGTTATCGCCTTCCTTTAATAATCTGTCTCGCCAGCGTTCAATATTGTGCAAGGCCTGTGTTGCCTGGCTGGACTGTCCCTGAAGAGTGTCGAGTTGTTCCTGAATGGGTTCGGCATCGATGCTGCGCATTATTTTACCGATGTATTGCAGTTGGCGTTTGCGTGCGCCGTGCTGGCGAATATGCCGTGCATCCACAATAGCATCTCGCAGATTTTCCTCCAGGGTGATTTTCTCGAACTGTTCCTTCGGCAACTCTACCAGTTGCTGTCCTAGCACCTGCAAAGCATGCATATCCCGCTTGCGTTGGGATTTGCTGATTTCCTCAGTACCAAAGTCTTTAGTATCTGGATGCTCAGCATCCGAGTGTTTTTTGTCGGGTTTGTGTTGATGTCTGGACATGAGGACTAGAATACCGCTTCCTGATACTTGCTGGCTATACGCTACGATCAGTGAATTACAGCAAAGCCAGGCTTAATCCTGGCCAGTAGGTGATGATGAGCACAGATAACAGTAATACCAGAATGAAAGGCACGCTGGCACGGTAGAGCTCGGTGATGGGTTTTTTAAAGCGATAGCTGGCGATGAACAGGTTCATGCCGATGGGTGGCGTGCTATACCCGACCTGCATATTGGCGAGAAAAATAATGCCCAGATGTACAGGATGAATGCCATATTTGACGGCCACCGGCAGAATTAAAGGCACCACAATCACAATGGCTGAAAAAATATCCAGAATCATGCCCAATGCCAGTAAGAAAATATTAAGCAGGATCAGAAAGGTTAACGGGCTGTCGACATGACTCTGGATAAATTCGAACAGGCGGGAGGGGACCTCGGCATCAATCAGGGCGTTGGTGGAGGCGAGTGAGACTGCCAGGATCAACATTATGCCGCCCACCAGCACCATGGCATCTCGGGTGATGTGAAATAAATCTTTAAATCGAATTTCTTTTTTGATGAACACTTCCACCAGTAATGCGTAGGCCACTGATACGGCCGCAGCCTCTGAAATGGCAAAAAATCCGGAGTAGATCCCGCCGAGCACAACAATAGGGAAAGGGATTTCCCAGATGGCATCTTTTACTGCCGCCATTGCTTCACTGCGTGAAAAATCAGATTTGGGGATATCGAAATTGCGTGTGGCCCACATGCTCCATGCGGTAAGCAGGGCCAGCATCAGCGCGCCTGGTAACAGGCCGGCAAGAAACATCTGGTCAATACTGACGGGGGTACCCACATTCATTTGCTGGGCAATGATGCCGTAGAGGATTAATGCAACCGATGGAGGGAACAATAAACCCAGACTGCCAGAGGTAGTGACCAGGCCGAGGCTGAAACGATCACTGTAGTTCATTTGCCGCAGGGCCGGATACAGTAAAGCGCCGATGGCGATAATGGTCATGCCCGATGCTCCTGTGAGCCCGGTGAAAAAGGCGCAGGCCATGATGGTGACCACGGCCAGACCCGCAGGCATCCAGCCGAACAGAGCCTGGGTGAGTTTGGCGAGACGCTGTGAGGCGTTACTTTCACTCAACAGGTAACCGGTGAAGGTGAACATGGGGATGGAGATCAGCACGGGTGAATCAGCAATGCGGAAAATTTCGATGGCTATAGCGGTAAGATCGATATCGTTTTGGTGATACGAAAACATAGCGCTGGAGGCAATAATGGCAAATAGTGGCGCGCCTAAAAGGGCAATCAGTAACAGCAGTAGCCCGACAACGATAATCACGATGTTTGCTGTTTCCTGAATTGGTGGACTTCCACCATTACCGCAACGAAAAAACGTACGGACAAAAGTGAAAAGCTTATGGGTATGATGAGTTCGCAGGCCCAGACAGGCACCTCAGAGAACAGGATGCTCTCCATCTCAAAATCCATTTGCACCAGCCGTGCGCCGTAATAGGCAATCACGGCACAGACGAAAGCAGTGAATATTTTGGTAATAGCGAAAACCATGCAACTGGTATGCGGTGGCAGGTGGGCCGCGAGAATATTGATTGAGATATGGCGATCCTTGCGTACCGCGACTACTGCACCACTGAGCGTCAACCATAACAGCAAGACACCTAGTATGGGGGTAGCCCAGAAAAGGCCGGTGTCAAAAAAATTGCGCAGTATGATTTGCAGCAGAGAAATGGAAGCGATGGCCGCAAACAACAACACGACGATGCCATCTTCCAGATTTTCGATGAAGCGCACTATTGGGTTGCGGGCTGGTGTGCTGTTCATGCCGAGTGTTGTTGGTGTGTGTGGGGCAGGTGTATGGCGTTAGCGCTGGGCAGGGGCTAGCGGCTGGCCTGTGTGGCTTGATGACGCTGACGGTATTCTTTTAGACCGTTATTAATTTCATCGACCAATTCGTTCGTATAAGCACCTTTGCCTATCATCTGGCTGCGGGCGTTGGCGGCAATGCGTTTCCATTCCGCCAGATCGTTTTCGGCAATATTTATAAACTGGATGCCTTGCTGCTTCATGGCTTCCACGGCCTGCTGGTCGCTAAGGCGGTTTTGAGTGTCGATTTCCTGGAATACCCTTGTCATTATTTCTTTCACAATGGTCTGGTCTGATGGTTTGATGCGGTTGAAGGCGCGTTTGTTAATAGCCAGTAAGGCATAAATATAGCTGGCCGGGGTTTGCATCACGTACTTAATTTTGGTGTGCCATTGCAGGGAAATGGCCACCACCGGTGATGCGGCAACGGTATCAATTAGCCCTGTCTGCAGGCTGGTCATGACATCGCTGATTGGAAGTGGAATGGGTGAAATATTAGCCTGGTCAAAGACAAGATGATTGACTTTGTCTCCTATGGGTAACCAGACTTTTTGTTTTTGTAAATCAGCCACGCTGGAGACCGGGTGGTTGGACATGAAGTATGCAAAGCCAGCACCGGCAAAACCAAAGGTGATAAAACCCTTTGAGGCCAGTTTTTTTATCAGCAATGGATCGAGTTTTGCGCGGACATGATCCACTTCATCTTGCGAGTTAAACAAAAAAGGTAACTGGTAAAGTTCTGTGTCCGGAGCAATCTTGCTCATTGATCCGCCGGTAACCGCGCCGCCGTGCAATTGTCCAATGCGGATCTTGCGCAACACGCTGGCATCGTTACCCATTACACCACCAGGATAAAATTTAAATTTTACTCGGCCATCGGTGCGTTTTTTTATTTGTTTCGCCCCTTCGCGCATTTTCACCATCCAGGTAGCACCATCGGGGGAGACGGTGGCGATTTTAATTGTCACCGCGGCGAAGGCCGTGGAAGGCAGGCTAACCAGCAGGCAGGTCAGTAGTCCTGCCAATATGAGGTGTTGGCGCAGAATGCGTGGTGTTTGTTTTAATGGAGTTGCGGGCAAATATTTCATTTTCTGTGTGTCAGCCTGCTGTAGTGGGTGTTGAATTATTGTTTTCTATTCAGCGTTTTTTATCAAAGGCATTCTATCAAAAAAAGTCATCGGCACCGTCGAGTAACGCTTGAGCTCGTTCCTGTGCCAACACATTGGATAAAGTGTATCCAGGCTGGTGTGGATCGGCTTTGAGAACGATTTTTAGCAGCTCATCGTGTAAATTTCGCTTGAAGAGCATGCGGGCATAGTGTTCTGCGTACAGGACGCGAACCATTTGGTTGTGCCCTTCTGAAAGTTCCAGGGCTCGTTCAAAGTAAGCTTTGGCTATCTCAGGTTTGCCTCCAAGGCTAGGCGGTATCAGGCTGTGCAGCACCCCCAGATACAGATGGGCGCTACCTTGTTTGAAGTTTTCGTCCAGTGTCAGCACGTGCTCCAGTGCCGACTGTGCCTTGGGCAGGTTGGCCACAGCGCTAAGGTTATCGCGGTGGGCCTGTATCCAGCCGATCCAGCTCATGGTGTAGCTGTACAGTGCGCTGATATGGTCTTTATCGATGGTATGAACCACAGATAAAAATTCAGTGTGGGGTAAACGATCCATACCACAGGTGTTGTTCTGTTGCAGGCAGAGGGAGCGACGGCCGTAATCGAATGCTTTCTGGGTCAGGCGTTTACTACGTTTGTTGTCTTCCACAAAGGCGCCGGCATAGGCGCTGTACAATTCAGACCCGGCGCTGAGCATAGCGGCGTCATCAGGGTCGTTTTCGATGAAGCCATCGATAAGCACGAGATAGGCTGGAGTGCCCAGCCGGGCAATATCGGGATCGTCCTGTGATAACAGCCCTTTGGTCACGTTGTCGGCCAGGCGTATAGACGCTGATGAAGTGATGCTGCTGCACGCGCTGATGCTCAGGGTTATGGCCACCAGCATCAACGGTATTAACCAACGGTTAGGGTTAAACATAGGTCTCAGTCCAGATTTTAGCGCCGGCCGCAATTAAAGGTTGTGTGATGGAATGACTGTGTATTCCAGTGAGTAATCCGGTGAGCATATTCAATCATCCTGACGGAAAGTGCGTTGATTATGGTGCATCATGCAGCTTTTGTTAAATAGAGAGTCGTTAATTAATAGAGGTTACATAAGTAAAGATTAGACGTGAGGCCCTTTGTTACAGCTGCATATTGTTACAGTAATACCTTTTCGATGCCGCCCAGTTTGATGTTGGATATGAACTGCTGCTGCCAATCTTCGCCCAACAAACCTCTGGCAAGTTCGACCACGATGTAGTCGGTTTCCAACCCAGTATCATCTGCGTAACGCGATAAACCTTGTTGGCAGGCCGGGCAGGACGTGAGCATTTTAACGTTGCCTGCGGTTACTTTCTTTTCGCCAGTGAGCTGTTTAATGCTGGAGTGAAGTTCTTCTT
>JAUWLO010000043.1 GCA_030613605.1 Gammaproteobacteria bacterium
AATCACCCATGAAAATATCATTGCTAGCCTGGCAGACCTGTATACAAAAACAATAAGTACGCTACGCCCTCGCATCATGGTCCAGGGTGAGCATGCATACATCTCCAACCCAACTCAGGCAAATAAAATAAGGGCGCTACTTCTGGCTGCCATTCGCGCTGTTGATTTGTGGCGACAGTGTGGGGGTACTCGCTGGCAGCTTATTTTGCAGCGCAAAAAGATTATCAATAAGGCGAATGAGCTACTTGGTAACACCAGCAATCAATAGAGCTGGAGATATAAATTAGAGCTGCTCTTTAATTGTTTAGATGGGAGTTATATATACTCTTCCCTGGCAGAATCCCCAATCGAAATATCACCCGCCAGAGCCAGGCGACGTATAACGGTAATAATATCTTTTTGAGCATCAGTAACAATGCTCAGCCGAACAGGGCCTCTTGCCTCAATATCTTCATTAAGCATCAGAGCAGCGCGCTTAGACATATTTTTGGTTATTTTATCTTTTAATAGCTCATCCGCCGCTTTTAAAGAGAGCACTAGTGATTCAGATGATATTTCTCTCAGTATGGTTTGGATATCTCTATCATCTACAGTCATCAAATCATCAAAGACAAACATCATATCCTGTATTTTCTGTCCAAGCCTGGCATCAGATTCGTTAATATCATCTAATATTTCGCCTTCAATAGAATTATCAATGCTGTTAAGAATTTTTGCTGCGACTTTTACACCGCCCACTGCCGTTGTTTTTATATCTTTTCTGCTGGATAACTGTTTTTCGAGGACATCATTAAGTTCATTTAATGCAGCTGGCTGTACCCCATCAAGGGTAGCAATTCTCATGAGCACGTCAGCACGGGTGTTTTCAGGGAAAAAAGTTAAAATTTCAGCGGAATGTTCGGACTCCAGGTATGACAAAACAATTGCAATTATTTGAGGGTGCTCCTGGACAATAAGTTCTGACACACTACGGGAGTCCATCCATTTCAGTGTCTCCAGCCCTTTGTTATCACTCCCCTGCAATATGCGGTCTATTACATCCCCTGCATGTTCAGGCCCTAGTGCTTTGGTTAGCACATTACGAAGATATGCATCAGTGCCAAGCCCAAACCCCGTCTCGGTTTGCATAGTTTCACAAAAGTTATTTAAAACATTCTCAACCTGTTGACGAGAAATATTTTCCAGACCAGCCATCGCAGCACCAACTTTCTTTATTTCTCTCGGCGCCATATGCTTCATCACCTCTGAAGCTGCCTGTTCACCCAGCGCCATCAATAAAATGGCGGCGCGTTCGACACCACGGGTTCCACTATGTGCCATCAGCTGATACCCAGTTTTTCATTATTTGTGCCACCAGCTTTGGGTCACGTTCAACCACTCTTGCTACAGTGATCATATTTTTTTCATAATCCCCGGAACCAGTTATTTCTGATAAATCAGTATCAGCATTATCCCTAAAATCACCTGAGCCTGAATTGTAGTGGGAACCGTTTTTAAATGTATTTTCGGCCAAATTAGCTGGCAAACTTACCAAAGACTTTATCGCCGGCCTGATAACTGAAAAAATTATCAAAAGCACCAGCAATGTACCAAGTGTTTTGTTAAACAGGTCTTTTACCCAAACTTGACCCCATGATGGGCCTGTAGATGCATTGTTGTATAATTGATGGTTTAGTGACCGACGTATTTTGAAAGTGGCACCGATGACACTCACAACATCACCACGCCTGGCATTAAACCCTACTGCTTTTTTCACCAAATCAGTAAGCCGGTCTAATTCATCTTTCGTATGTGGTGTACGAATCGTGTTCCCCTTTACACCTCTTGATAATTTATCATCCACGATAACGGTAATATAAAGCTTATCAATACGTCCAATCGCCGAACGGGTAAGCCTAATTGTTTTATCTAGCTCATAACTATTTACTTCTCGACGTAATTTGTTCAACACCTCGGGTTTTTCACTACCCACATTGTCCTTCACCCGTTCTTCCAGCTCATTGTTTCGCAAAACACGAGAATCAGGATTATATGTTTCTAATGTCTGTTCACGTGCTGTGAAGTCAATGTCTGCCGTTACCTGTGCTCTAATTGACTCAGCACCTAATATTGGTTCAAGCAATCGTTCGATTCGTTGTGTAAAGCTGGCCTCTAATCTCTGCGTATATTCCAGCTGAGCACCCGAAAACGTTAACAGTTTTCCTTTTATATCATGGCCATAATTACCCACACTTAAACTGGTAATTTTATCGCCATACCCTGCATTCTGCATTCCTGAAGAATTAAGGGCTGCGTTAAATCCCCTATTGCCCTGCCTGCCAAAATCTCCATCACCACCAGGCATCCACAGCCACAAAACCACTGCAGCCCCAATGACTACGCTGACCGCAAGCCCTATCAATAAACCGATCTGACGGAATGTATTAGTACTGCTCAAACTAATTTCTCCTTGCCAGCATTGTTTCTTCCACATACAGAAACTATTGGCGAACAAACACGTAAATTCCCGAAAAATAAAATCAGGTTCAGAGGAAAACAGAAATGATTTACCGACATAACACGCCTCTTTAATTACTTTGATTAACCTCGGTTCTGAACCGACGTTTATGACAAAGCAAATAGCGTGCCTAAATTACAACTTTGTTGTTTTTCAACAGGTTAGCAGAGGACCTGCTTTGAAGAGTCAAATACCCGTCATGGTTTCACTACGTTGGAGACCATATTTTCGTAGTTTTTCAACCAAAGTTGTTCTACGCATCTTAAGGCGTTTAGCTGCATGAGCAACGACGCCATCAGCCTCTTCTAATGCCTGTTTAATCAATGAGCACTCAACCGTGCTGATATGTTCCTTTAGATCCAGGCCATCTCGCGGTAAACGAGAGGTCTGTAAATCTGCATTTGATGCCAGATGTTGATCAAAATTCATTGCGGGCAAATCACTGGAATTACCACTGGGCTTGAATTTTGTTGGTAAATCAGCCACATCAACTACCCCATAGGGGTACATGATGACCATGCGTTCGAGAAGATTTGAGAGTTCACGGACATTGCCCGGCCAGCGATACTGGCATAAAGCAATCATGCATGCGGGTGTAAAACGAACGGAACCACGTTTTTCATGTTCCATCCGTGCAATAAGTTCGTTAACCAGCAATGGGACATCTTCCATCCTGTCTCGCAAAGGAGGCATTTCGATGGGAAATACATTCAAACGATAATACAGGTCTTCCCTAAATTTTCCTTCACTGATGAGTTCTTCCAGATTTTGATGTGTCGCGGCCACAATTCGAACGTTTGCAGTGATTTCTTTGTTTCCACCCAAACGCTCATAGGTTCTTTCCTGTAATACCCGCAACAACTTGACCTGCATCGCCATAGGCATGTCGCCAATTTCATCCAGGAACAATGTGCCACCTTCAGCCATTTCAAATCGACCTCGGCGTGCAGTCACAGCCCCGGTAAAAGCGCCCTTTTCATGACCAAATAATTCACTTTCGAGTAATTCACCCGGGATTGCGCCGCAATTGATGGGCACAAAAGGTTTATCTCTGCGAACTGAATGATAGTGAAGATTACGAGCGACCACTTCTTTGCCCGTACCTGATTCACCCAGGATCAATACCGTTGCATCTGATTCAGCAACCTTTTCAATAAGTTTTCGAACCTCGATGATACTGCGACTGTTACCAACAAGACTGCGGAATAGATCCAGATTTACGCCGCCTCCACTCTGCTGGCGACCTAAGTTAAATACCTGCGCACGATGCAAAGCGTCAGAGACTTCTGCGTATCGCATCGGTAAATTGAGCATCGCGAATGCCCCTTGCACAACGTCTTTAATAAGGCTTTTTTCATCTCCGTTGGAAATCAGGAGTAAAACAGGGGGCGCTTCATCCAGTTCCTGAATAGCGTTGTATATACGGGTGAGGTTTTCTGATGTATCGCAATTTCCGAGTAAAATAGCCTCGAATTTTTCACCAAGACGGCCAAGTACATTTTCACTATCCGTCACGCTTACCGCGCCCTGGGCAACAAATTCCAGTATGGCGGTCAGTTTCTGACTCTGTTGCTTGCTGTCTTCTACCAGTAACAGTGTCATTACATTAGGCATTTTTTCTTTCCCTCGGGTCAGCCTTGGCTATTACTATTTTCAACGAGGCTAAGTTAAGCACCTAATTTTCAATATGTCAAAATATTGCCGCATTTTTTTATTTAAAAATTCGTTTAAAAACGGGAATCTAGGCCCGAACTCTCGAGCAAACCTGGAGCTTTACGCGCTTAATGCTCCGAATATTCCGTACGTGCTGAAGCAACATTACGACGATGTTGCTGAAATATGAACTTTTCGAGCAAATCCTGAAGATCCTGATCCATATTCAGGAATGTGGCCGCCACCAGACTACCCGTACCTGCTTTTTGCACAACTTCAACCCTGGCATAAAATCTTAGTGGTTGGGGTAAAAGGGCATCCAGGAACATATCAACTCTTACCAAACAGTCACTGGCCGTCGATCCATGGACATATTCAGATGCTGGAATCACTGGCAGACCAGAAAGCAAAGGGTCTTCGTCGGAACTAGAATCAAGCAAAACTTGAAAGCCCTCGCTACCCAGCCAAACCTTTCGTATCTCAGGAGTTTCAGCCTCTTTTGATAACAAAGTCCCAACCAGTGAAATCAACAGGTCTAATTTTGAGTCAAGCCGATTCATTTCCCGTGCCACTGGGTCAGGAATAGCATCCGGTTCATGCACCGCGCTCTCTTTTAACAACAACTGAAGTACCTGTCGGTTTGATTCATAAAATTTCAGGTATTCACATGCAACAGGCATTCTGGAAATTACCCGCCAGCTAAAAGGGATATCAGCTTCATAAATGAGGCCATCGGCTATTGGCCCAAGTCGCGGTATATTCATGGATACGAAAAATAGCCCGTGTGTGCAGTGTATGCCAATGTAGAATTATGCGTGTGATAAAAAAATAAATGATGCCTTATTTGTTTGTCTAACATGTTTCATGAATCCTTATTCATACCGTAAAGCGTCGACCGGTTTAAGTTTTGATGCACGATGAGCGGGTATGTATCCCGAAGCAATGCCAACCATTATAGAAATAATCATGGCAATGAATGCTGTAGACCATGATATCCCTAACTCATAACCGCTTAGATATCCGATGCTATATCCAGCCAATATACCAAGCACCATCCCCAGCACACCTCCAACAACGCTAACCACTGTTGCTTCCATCAAAAATTGTGCGAGGATATCTCGTCGATAAGCACCAAGAGCTTTACGAATACCTATTTCACGCGTTCGTTCAACAACTGATGTTCCCATTATGTTCATAATGCCCAAACCGCCAACAAAAAGTGATATTGAGGCTGCTATCAGACCTACCAATGAAATATTACCGAGTATATCCTCTGCTGTCTCAATCCATCCTTTCATGCTCTCATCAACATATTCGTAATGATTGTTGTGTCGTCGAGAAAGAAGATCGGTTAATTCTCTGGCCGCATCTTCAATTTTATCCACACTAATGGCTTCTGCCTGCAACGTATGGATATCTTTCACTCCGAATTGCTGCTGATATAGCGTGTAAGGGATGAGCACACGTTTATTAACATCATAATCATCAGCGCCGAGTTGCGTTAATATATCTCTACTCTCGAATTCAAGCACGCCTATCACGGTAAGACGGATATCTCCCCAACGGATAACTCGTCGCAAAGGATTTGTATGTTTTCCAAATAACTCATCACTCACCCTGGTTCCGATTATTGCAACAGGCTTTCGTCTCTGGATATCATTTTTCCTGAAATCTCTTCCTGTAGTTACTCGATCATGATTTATTTCAAGATAATGGATACCAACACCTTCAAGATTTACGTTACTAAACTTTCCCTTTGATCGCATCTGTATCGAATCATCATCGGCATAAACAACGGGGGTGACTCGCCTTACAGATGGACAACATGAACGCATACTGTTGAGATCATCATTATCAATCCCACTTCCCTTCCTAGCGGTACGAAAAGGATTTTCATCATCCCATTTCCTGTATATCCAGATGGTTTCCAAACCATAGGTATCAAGCTCCGCATAAATATATTTATTTACGCCCTCGCTTACGGTACCGACAACCATAACCGCAGCTATTCCAACCGTAATACCAATCACACTTAACACTGTACGCAATTTATTTTCCCTTAAGGAAGATAAGGCCTGCATAAGAACATCACGGAATATATTTATGTGTATAAGAGTCATTGCTTGCAGGTTCTAAGAAGTACGTATCTTCCCGTCATCAACGTTGATTATTCGTTGTGCATATTTCGCAATTTCATTTTCATGCGTAACCATAACGATGGTTTTCCCGGCCGCCTGTAGCTGCTGAAATATTTTCATTATTTCATGGCTTGATTTTGAGTCCAGAGCACCTGTCGGCTCATCGGCAATTATAATATCGGGATCGTTGACTATTGCTCTTGCAATAGCCACTCGTTGTTGCTGCCCACCAGAAAGATGAGCGGGTATATGATGCGCCCGATCTTCAAGGCCTACTATTTTTAGTGCGGCCAATGCACGATTGTTGCGCACCTCCTGATTCACCCCTGCGTAAACCATTGGTAATTCAACATTTCGTTTTGCATCAATTCTGGGGATAAGATTAAACGACTGGAATACAAATCCAAGCGAGCGATTACGAATAGTGGCCAACTCATCTTCATTGGCCATCATTACAGATTCGCCGTTAAACAGATAATCTCCGCTGTCTGCCGTGTCTAGACAACCAAGGATGTTGAGCAATGTTGATTTCCCGGAACCAGACGGCCCCATAATTGCGACAAATTCGCCTGATTCTATTCCAAGCGAAACATCATGAAGTACATTAACACGGGAATTACCACGTTGATAAGATTTAAATACGTTGCAAAGCTGAATCATGCAACATCATGATAATAATTAATGGTTAATTGTGGCTGGGTAGACCTTGTCACCATTCTGTAAAAACTGCCCCTTTGAAAGTATGACCAACTCACCATCATTCAGCCCTTGTTTTATTTCCACCATTGAAAAATCTTCAATTCCTGTTTCTACTGGCTTCAAGTTCACCTGCCCCCCGCTTAGTACTGCAACAAGCGTCTGCCCATCGCGATTAATAAGCGCCTCAAAAGGAACCTTTAGTGTATTCGGATTCCAGGCGGTGCGGATATCAGCATCAACTTGCTGCCCGAACCGTAATGATGGAGCATCATTACCTAAGCTTATGTAGACTTTAACCGAATTCGAGTTTCTATCGTTATTCGCAGCAGTACCCAGGCGCGAAACAGACTCTTGCCATTCAAGGCCAGGAAATGCATCAGTGGATACGGCAACAACCTGCCCAACATCAATTGCCACACTATCCGCAGCATCAACACGCACTTCAATTTCACGTCGAGACTCATCAACAAGAGTAAACAATGCTTCAGAGGGCCCCACCCATTGCCCAACTTCGGCAAATCTGGCGGTAATTGTACCTGAGAATGGTGCCGTGATCTGTTGTTTACTCAGATCCAAATTGGCGCTATGTGCCTCTTCTACAGCAATACCGGCCTGGGAACGTGCGGAACTTAAATCAACTTCAGCATCTTCTACGAAACGACGCGCCACCGCGCCTTTTTTATAGGCCTTACGTAAACGACTCAGCGTGCGTCTTGCAAGTACAACTCCCTCCCGAGCATCCGCCAAATTTGCTTTCGCCCGATTATGGCGGCTAATTAGCTCTCTATCATCGAGTTTTGCCAGCACTTGCCCAGCTTTAACCCTGTCCCCTTCTTTTACAAGTATTTTTACAGTGCGCCCAGTATGTGCGGAAGTGATATTAACTCGTTGCTTACTGAGAACCCGTCCAGGAACGGTTATTGACTGAAAAATCTCGCCCGTTTCTACTAGTGCCGTTTCAACAGGCTGCCCTTGATCAAACAATATGTTCCAGGCCATTAAAACCACAAAAATACCTATCCCGGCCACAACAATTCTTTTAATAAGATTTCGCACACCCACTAGCTCAACCAATGAACCGAATGCTCCCAGGACACCCGAATCACTCAATAAACCCGTTCGCTCTCTAACAACTAAAGCATGTTTATCCATTTCATGCAGGATATTTTCATTGTCTGCAGAGATATCTGTCGTGCTATTTTGATAATTAACTGATTCAGGAGGCTCACTGATGACCTCTTCTTTTATTTCATCATTACCCGATGTATCAATGATGACCGCCTCTTCTTTAATCTCATCATCATTATTAGACGCATCAATGATGGCCTCTTTCTCTTTAATCCCATCATCATGAGGAGGTGTATCAATATTAATTTCATTATCATGAGGCGCATCAATCGTATGAGTGCCTTTATTTTTTATCTCCATCTCGAGATTATTTTTCATAATCTCCGCAGCCTTGAGCTCTTCTATAAGTTTTTGCTGTTTTAAAACAGCGCGCTCAAGAAGAGATTCGTTTTCACCCGCCCCCCCAACATCATCATTGACTGGTTCTGGTTTCGAGGCATTCTGTATATTGATTTTCTCTACATCATCACCATCTTTAGACACACTGTCCTCGGGAGGCGAGGCTGTGTCCAGAACCGGAATATCAGACGCTGGTTCCGGCTGACTTACATCAGGGGATGCCGCGCCGCCAGCCGTTCCTTTATCTGGTGAGGAAGAAACTGATGCAGCAGAAGGATTTGTTTCATCTACGGGTGAAATCTGCTTTTGAACAGGGCGTTGCACTGCAGAAAGCGAAACAACGTTGTCACGATCCCGATCATGTTGCTGCTCAACCACTCTGAGCTCTGGTTTATTATCTGGCAATAAACGACGGATGTGGCCATCGAGTTCTTCAGCATCAACAGGTTTACTCATCACCTGATTAGCACCTGCATCATATACATCCACAAGCACACGGGGATCTGAGGCACCGGTAATAACGATAACGGGTAAAGAACTTAGCTTGGGGTGTCCGCTTTGGCGGAGCGTACGGATAAGGTCATCGCCATCCATCCCCTTGGATGAAACCTTCAAGTCTGTCAACAGCAGATCATAGTCTTCCTGTATTAAGGCAACAAAAGCGGGTTCCGCTGATTGGAAATAATCAACCTGATAACCATAGGGTTGCAAAAGTTTGCGTACGACATAAGCAGACGTACGACTATCATCGACGTAACACAGACGGGCCGTGACAGCTGCTGATTTGGCACCTGATGCACGACCATCGAGTTCATCCCTTGAACCTTTATCACTCATTTGTACAGCCCCCTAACCAAATAACCAGACTTTGCATCCTCAATCTCTGATTAACAAAATCCTTTAATCATCTGTTTTTATACAACAATTTTGTCCCTGCCTCCAGTTCCAAAGAACGCTAAAGGCAGCTCCCCTTATCCGACGCTACTATATGATTCCCACCCAGCCATGTAAACTCGCGAAGCCTGTTTATTGGCAGTGAAAAGGACACATATATCTATAAATCACTTTATATATATGCCATTACTTATTGTTTAATATAGAATATATAAAGAATATATCAGGAACACACCCCCCCAACTTTGCCATTGTCGAAAATCTAAACCTCTGGAATAAGCCGCTAAAAATAAGGCCGCTTTCCAAATTATCCAATTAACATCGCATGAAGCGCGACGAAGAGACAGGAGCTCCTGAGACCAAAAAACCTACAATCAGGGGTTTCAGGCAACAAAAATCGTAGAGTGCAAAAGCCACCTCATTTGAGCAAAAACCGGAGACATTAGGCCCCACACACCAGAGGGAAAAACAAAATAAACTCTCCAGAAGTCGACACCTGGCTCTTGTCCATAGGGCAAACTTAGGGCAACATTGCGGTCAAATAAAAATAAATTCTCGGGGGATTTCCAATGATTGATTTTTTAACGTACATGGTCGCAACCGTTGGCACTATCGCTGGCGCTCTGCTTATCTTTGTTGTATTTCAAATATACAGCTCCAACAGCCCGTATAGAAATGACGACTAGCTATAAAAAGAAAGTACTACTAGCTTTCTAATGGCTTTGATTCCATCACCTGACGATCCTGTTCCTGGTTACCTGGTAATTTTACAGTAATTTTTGCTCCACCTAGTTTGCTGGCTCCAATTTCCAGCGTGCCCCCGTAGACCTGAACAATATCATTTACAATAGATAAACCTATGCCGTGCCCGGCAATTTCATTGTCCGCACGATGGCCGCGCCGCGTAACGTATCGCACCATTTCTGGTGGCACACCAGGACCATCGTCATCCACCTGGATGAGCAAACCCCACTGCCCCGCCTGAGAACCTGCACTATTTTCGGCGGCCACCTGAATCTCCTGCTGACACCACTTAAAAGCGTTATCCGCAAGGTTTCCTATAATCTCCATAAAGTCGCCTTCATCTCCATGAAACTCGATCATTTCTGCAACTGTACATTTTGATTGAACATTTTTGTCTGCATATACTTTTTGTAAACTGCTTAAGACTTTATTGATTAAATCGTTCACTGGAACAGGTGCCGCCAGTGCAGTTCTTCCCGAGGCCGCAGCGCGCTGTAATTGATAGCCTGTTATCTGGTTCATTCTCTCAACCTGTTCTTCTACTACAGAGGATAAACTCTCAGCTCCATCGCGACTTTCTACAGCGTTCTGTAAAATAGCGAGGGGAGTTTTCAAACTATGCGCAAGATCACCAAGATTTTTTCGGTATCTCTCCAGATGTTCCTGCTGATGAGATAACAATGCATTCACATTGCCAGTAAGACCATTCAGCTCAGCCGGGTATTCACCTTGTAGTCGTGACTGTGATCCTGCTTCAATAGCGGAAAGCTCATTCGCTGCACGCTTTAAAGGTGACAGACCCCAGCGCAGTATTGTTCCCTGTACGGCCAATAAAATGATAGCGACACTGCCCAGCAACACCCACAAACTCTGTCGAAATGACGCGATACCTGCATTGAATTCAACAAGGTCATAGATAATGGTAAAGGTATAAGCCTGTTCAGGATCTGTAGCATCGCTCCAGCCAACACCATAGCTAAATGAATATAATTCGCGCTGTGATTGACTAATAATTCGCTTGCTAACTGTTTGTGTTCTGGATAATTTCAGCGGATGTGGAATCTCCATCCCAACCATTGATGCTGATTGCCATTTCCAGTCTCGATAATTACTGGTTATTTGAGCAAACAATCCTGAGCTGGGATCAGAAAAACGAGAGTCAGGCACATCAACAGGCATTTTCAGGTTACCGCCTGCATCCAGATCCGCGACTGCAATCAACTCATAAACATGTCCTTGCAATCGGTCTGATAAGGCTTGCTCTGCATCTTCACGATAAATTTTATCAAGCGCCACTCCTGCCAAACCGAAGAAACTGGATAGAATAGCGCTTGCGGCTATCAAAACCCGTTGGTTGAGTGATAACACTAGTGCTGTTCCTGTTTTTCATTCTGCTTCTCTTCCCGTTTTAGCGCGAACCGATAACCCCGACCACGCAACGTTTCAATAA
>JAUWLO010000288.1 GCA_030613605.1 Gammaproteobacteria bacterium
TCGGTGTCCTTGTTATGGTCGAAACTCTGGTTACCCCAGCCCGCTACTGTGTGACAATCCTGACATTTTTTTCCGTATTGTCCTTTATGACGGTCGTCTCGTTTATGGCAGGCATAACATTTTTTTGGTACGCCGCTATAACGCTGCTGTGGGTGGCAGTTACGACACTCGACACCCTTATGTTTACCCCCCAATTTAAATTTTGTACGTGAGTGATCAAACTGAAAATCTTGCCAGCGATTGGCTCCATGACAACTGCCGCATTGCTTACCCAGGCGACCATCATGAGGATCCGTCTTTTTGTGACACTTCACACACTGCCGAGGTGCTTCATGATATTGCTTCTTTGGTTTATGGCATTCCTTACAGGCTGCATCCTTGTGCCGACCACGAAGCTCAAAATCAGTAAGCCGATGGTCAAATGTTTGTTTATCTAGCAACACAATGGAGGCATTTCGTCCCTTATGTTCACTATGACAAACACGGCACTCTTTGTTCTTAATTCCAGGAATACGGCCGTGGTAGCCTTTACCTTTTTTAACATCATCGGCAATGTTTTTGTGGTCGTGACAATCCATACATAACTTGTTTTGCTCTCCCTGACCAAAGAGCTTGTGACAAACCGTACACTCTTTTACAAATTCTTCGTGGGGCGCACTTAGCTCACCCGGCATCAAAGCCCTTTCCATATCACTGAACACACCAGCACTGGCATTTTGAAAAACACAGATAATAGAAAAAACAAAGGTGATGGCAAGAAATTGCCTTGCCCATGCGCTAATACTATTGTTCATTACTTATGACTATTTAACGGACTAATACATGTGGACGGCAATAACGTGCAATACACCGCTAAAGAGTAGAAGATAAAGCAAAGGCACATGAGCATGCCGCCAGAATGAAAAAAAGCGTTCATACACACTAAACAACGCCACCTTTCTGAGCATAAACATATAATTCTTTAACTGTTCTCGAAACGCTTTACGATGCTGATGTATCTTCCCCTTTTCCCAGCCTTCACGTTTGGCCATAGAGGTCATTTTACGCTTCATGTCACGACGTAACTGGAATGTTAACCAACGGCTACGCCAGCCAAAAACCACTAAATCCCACCAGGCTCCTATCAGGCTGGCAGGATGTTCCATTACTGATTCCGTAAATCGGTCCAACCGTCGAGATTTAATACGTCGTCCCGTGGTCATCAAGGATTCCTTTACATCACCCAGTTTTGCCTTGCTGCCACCCAGGCCATAATGAATCTTTGAATAAAGAAAGCGGCCGATAATGCCACTCAAATACACCATCACCATTGCAAAAAAGGCGATGGTTCCATTGAGTGAGCCCAACTGAAACGTGGTGTGAAACACAATCAGCAACGGTCCAACCACACCAAAAAATATATGAATCTGAAGCCAACGCTTCATTCCTGTCATCGCACGCAAAGCGGGAATATGTTTGAACAAACCATAGAGGAGGGCAAACAGCATCATTACACCGCCGACCAAACCCAGCCAGTAACCAAGCCCCTCTTCCGCGACGTAATAACGTTCATCCCAATAAATTCGACCAACAACAAAAATGGCAGCCATCACAAATATCAGGCCAAAAGCTAAAAACAATTCAGCTTTTTTTGCCAGTTTTTTGATGTCCAGTTTAGGACGGTCGTCATTGCTGGCTACTTGCTCTTCAGAAGCAACAGAATCCCGCTTCGAAGCTACGCCCGAATCCATATTGATCGCCTCATTTGTAGTAACCAACTGCTCCGCCATTTTTTATTTTATTCCAATTTCTCTGGTTATTTGCGCTAGTTAGGGCTCATGCCCACAAACTGTTACTTATCCATGAATAACAGCGGGTAATTTGTCTCTTTCCTGAGGTGCAGATTCGTAAACCTGGTCACAAAATCGCCATATAACTCAAGAAGATAGGCCGTAGCTATGATACAACAACGTTACAACAGGCGTTATACTCAATGATATAATCGACCTGCGGGAAACTTGCTGAAGAAAATGCTGAACAAAACTCGGGGACCCTGCCACGTAAACGGGTATTTATAAACAATGGTTCCAACTCATGCCGAGCCTGAACCATTTGAGGATGCAACACATTGACTGACAGTTTAGGCCAATATCTTGTTTACCTGGTGTACATAGTGCCAGTGGCACTGATTTGGGCCTGGCGGGTTCGCCGTTCACATGCAAAAAGTCGCCAGCACATTGCCGCACGGGAAGAAAACATCAAATCCGGTCTCACTGAACCCGCTTCCCTCCACCCATTGATCAATCGCGACATGTGCATTGCCTGCAACGCCTGCGCCAAGGCCTGCCCTGAAGGAGACATACTGGCCATCATTCATGACAAGGTAGAGTTACTTCACCCAACACACTGCATTGGCCATGGTGCCTGCGCCAAAGCCTGCCCGGTCAACGCCATAACCCTGGTATTTGGCACCGAGAAACGCGGTATTGATATCCCTAATGTAAAGCCTAATTTTGAAACCAATGTCCCTGGAATTTTTATCGCCGGTGAATTGGGCGGCATGGGTTTGATCCGCAATGCCGTTACCCAGGGTAAACAG
>JAUWLO010000005.1 GCA_030613605.1 Gammaproteobacteria bacterium
TCATTAACTTTAGTTTCCACAACCTTACGGCCACGGTAATAACCATCAGGACTCACGTGATGACGAAGATGCGTTTCACCAGAAGTGGGTTCTATAGACAATGTTGGTCCTTTTAGCGCATCGTGCGAGCGGCGCATGCCACGACGTGATGGAGTTACTTTGCTTTTTTGTACAGCCATGATTTATTCCTCATCTTTCATTCGAACTAACAACGTTAGTTACTATCAATGTTTACATTATCAGCCAATTTTTATGGCTGATTCTTTTTCAATTGTGCCAACACCGCAAACGGGTTTTTCCGCCCGGAGGATGACAAATCTTCCTGTTCTGCTTGCTGGGTAAATTTATCACTCTCATTGACAAGAGTTTTACCTAGAGAGCAATTTTCTATCTCGTGCATTGCCACAATCGGCAAAGCAAGAATCAATTCGTCTTCCAATATAGAAGCAATACTAATTTCATTACCGCTCACAACCAGGGGGTCGTAGCTATCGGGCAAACTCTTTGCTGCTTCACGAGAGGGAACAATACCCAAACGCACGTTTAATGTTACAGGATAATCCATATCCTCCATACAACGCTGACATTGAAGTCGAAATATTGTGGAAACATTACCACCTACTCGAGGAGCACCACCTTCATCAATATCAAAGCACAAGGTAAATTCAACTATACCTTCCACCTCACAACTAGCACCCTTGCTCTCGTCATCCAAACTTTGTGAAGAACGCGCTAACGCCCCCAAACGCTTTAAATCAGCGAGAGGAATTTTCCCTTCAACCGTCCGCCCCTGAGTCGCCAGAGCAATAGGTTCAACGCTATCTGTGAATCGATCCGACATAACCGCGCAATTCTAAAAGGAAACTGGATTCTTGTCAAAGCTGATATAGATAAATTCAATACAACCAGTAACTTAGGCAAACCCCTAAATCACTCACTTGACAGAGTGACGACAATTCCTCGATATTCCAGTGAGTAACACTATGGAAGCTGTAACGAATAACCTCATTCTGTGACAATGAGCTGTAACGTATGGGCACCAAACCCAGGGCTAGCAATACCAGCGAGCATTTATGATAAAAAAAATACTGATCGCCAATCGTGGCGAAATTGCCGTACGGATTGCCCGGGCCTGTTCTGAGGCTGGCATTAAGTCTGTGGCCATATATTCCGAGGCTGATCGTTATGCCCTCCACGTCAAAAAGGCCGATCAGGCCTTCAGCCTCGGCCCTGAAACGGTTTCAGGCTATCTGAACGTCCATAATATCGTCAATCTGGCGGTCGCCACCGGCTGTGATGCCCTGCATCCAGGGTATGGTTTCCTGTCTGAAAACCCAAAATTGGCGGAGGTATGCCAACAACGGGGCATACAATTCATTGGGCCCAGCGCCGAGGTAATCCGTCGGCTGGGTAACAAGGTGGAAGCCAGGGCTGCGATGATCAAGGCCGGTATTCCTGTTACTCCCGGCAGCGATGGAAACCTGGAAAACGTCGAACATGCACTGGAGATTGCCGAAAAAATTGGCTATCCGGTGATGTTAAAAGCCACCAGTGGCGGGGGCGGACGCGGTATTCGGCGCTGCGCCAATGCCAAAGAGCTGCCAGGAAACTATGACCGCGTCGTCTCCGAGACCAGCAAGGCCTTTGGCAGCACTGAGGTCTTTCTGGAAAAGTGCATCGATAACCCCCGCCATATTGAGGTGCAAATACTGGCCGACAGCCATGGCAAGGTCATTCATCTGTTTGAGCGTGATTGCTCTATTCAACGTCGGCATCAAAAACTCATCGAAATCGCCCCATCTCCCCAGCTCACCGATGAACAGAGAAAAATGATTGGCAAACTGGCTGTCACCGCCGCCAAATCCGTAGGCTATGAAAATGCCGGCACAGTCGAATTTCTGCTGGATGAGGACGACAATTTCTATTTTATGGAGGTCAATACCCGACTTCAGGTAGAACATACGATTACCGAGGAAATTACCGGTATCGACATAGTTCAGGAGCAAATACGCATCGCGGCCGGACTGAAGTTGAAATACACCCAACGTGAGGTCAAGCGCCGTGGATTTGCGATGGAATTCCGCATTAATGCCGAAGACCCTAAAAATAATTTTTTACCCAGTTTTGGGCGCGTAACCCGCTACTTTGCCCCTGGTGGGCCCGGCGTACGCACCGATGCCGCTATTTATACCGGTTACGAAATACCCCCTTATTATGATTCCATGTGCGCCAAGCTCACGGTATGGGCGCTGGACTGGGATTCGTTACTGGATCGCGCCGAGCGTGCCCTGCAAGACATCAGCGTATACGGTGTGAAAACCACCATCCCCTATTATCAGGAGATTTTAAAATCGGCCCAGTTCCAGACGGGTAAATTCGACACTTCCTTTGTCGAAACACATCCGGAATTAACTCAATACTCTGTGTATCGATCATCAAGGGATCTAGCCGCTGCCATAGGTGCTGCTATAGCTGCGCATATGGGGCTTTAGATTCATTTGAAATCGAATAAAAAATTAAATAAAAATATAACAACTAATAGAATATTTTTTAATAGAACCTTTCAAATAGAACAACAATGGAAACAACCATGAGCCAAGTCCACATCACTGATACCGTACTGCGCGATGCCCACCAATCGTTGCTGGCCACACGCATGCGTACCGAAGACATGCTGCCCATCTGCAGCAAACTCGATGATGTTGGTTACTGGTCGCTGGAAATGTGGGGTGGCGCGACGTTTGATGCCTGCATTCGATTTTTGAAGGAAGATCCATGGGAACGGCTAAGACAACTTCGCGAAGCCCTGCCCAATACTCGCCTGCAAATGTTGTTACGTGGTCAAAACCTGCTGGGCTATCGTCATTATTCTGATGACGTCACCAAAGCCTTTGTAAAATTATCCGCGGACAATGGCATTGATGTTTTCCGTATTTTTGATGCGCTCAACGACGTGCGCAATTTGCGCGTCTCTATTGAAGCCGTCAAAAAAGCCGGCAAACACGCCCAGGGCGCTATTAGCTACACTATTAGTCCCGTTCACACGGTGGAACAGTTTGTCGACATGGCAAAAGAATTATGTGATATGGGCTGCGATAGCATCGCTATTAAAGACATGGCAGGCTTACTTACTCCTACAGCCACCGCTGAATTAACTAAAGCACTGGTTAATGCGCTCGACGTGCCCGTTCATCTTCATTCTCACGCAACGGCTGGTCTTGCCAGCATGTGCCAGATGAAAGCCATAGAGAATGGTTGTCGACACATTGACACGGCTATATCGACACTGGCGGGAGGCACCAGTCATCCACCAACGGAAAGTATGGTCGCAGCCCTCAGAGACACCGAATACGATACAAAACTTAATCTTGAAACTTTGCAGGAAATTGGTTTTTATTTTTACGAAGTACGTAAAAAATATCATCAGTTTGAAAGTGAGTTTACTGGTCTGGATACACGTGTGCAGGTCAATCAGGTACCGGGTGGAATGATTTCCAACTTATCTAACCAGCTCAAAGAACAAGGTGCACTGGAACACATGAACGAGGTATTGGCGGAAATTCCACGTGTGCGAAAAGACCTGGGTTACCCCCCACTAGTAACACCTACTTCACAGATTGTTGGTACCCAGGCCTTGCTTAATGTTCTCTCTGAAACTCGCTATAAAAGCATTACCAATGAGGTAAAACTCTACCTGCAAGGCCGTTATGGGAAACCACCGGCCGAAGTCAATGCCTCGGTCCGTCAACAAGCCATTGGTAACGAGGATGTTATCACCTGCCGACCGGCTGATCTTATAGATCCTGAAATGGAAAAATTACGCGGCGAAATTGGCACAACGGCAAAAACTGACGAAGATGTGTTGATCTATGCCATGTTCCCGGAAATAGGACGTAACTTTCTTGAGCAACGTAATGAAGGCACATTAGTTCCAGAATTACTCGAACCAGCGCCAGGCGATACACAAGCCTATTGTGCCGCCGCCACTGAGTTCAATGTCGCCATGCATGGCGAAAATTTTCACATCAAGGTCACTGGCACCGGTCACAAAATGCAGGACAAACGCGCGTTTTATATAAATGTAGACGGTGTTCCAGAAGAGGTCATTATCGAATCACTCGATGAAGTCGTTACCTCTGGCGACGTGGAAACTGCGCGCACTTCCTCACGTAGTGCGGGCAGTAGCAGGCCCAAAGCAACCTCCCCCGGCCATGTTACCACCTCCATGCCCGGCATTATTGTTGATGTACTGGTGGCCGTTGGAGATAAAGTGGCAGCCGGTGACCCCGTGCTGGTTACCGAAGCCATGAAAATGGAAACAGAAATTCAGGCACCTATAGCAGGTACCATCAAGAACATTCATGTACAAAAAGGTGACAGCGTTAACCCGGATGAATCGCTAATTGAAATAGAATAACTATTTATTAGTTCGAAATTGACTCAATAATACTTTGCGAATATTGATCCAGCTCATCCAGCATCCCTATACTTTCTTTAGCAAGATCTTCTTTCTGGCGCGCATCAGCAATAGCTTGATTAAAATCATCAAACGTAAACCCCGAACCGCCATTTGATGCTAAAAGACGCTGGCGCCGGAATTCATCCCAACGTTCTTTTTCACTCTGATTAAATGTCTCCGGATAATTGCGCGCTCTAAAACGAAACAGCATCTCAGAAAGCCGGTCATCATCAAAAGGTAAATCAAGCAGTCCTAGCTGATCAGGCTCTGTTTCATGAACAAGTTCCATACGTGCGCGGTCATCGTTTGAAAAAAAGCCACCGCCGTACAGCATAAAATCTGGATCAGTGACCGGTTCAAAATTGCGATCCTTAAAGATGGCCTGACTATTCTTTATAAACTGGGGAGATGCCTGAATAGTTGCCAGGTGTTGATGTGCGACATCGACATCGATTTTCCACCGTGCAGCTGATTCTTCTGACATGGTATTGGCCGGCACGACAATCGGGCTTTTATTAATATGTATCGTTTTAATGGGCAGCCGATCATAACCCTCCGGCAATTCATCCTGACGCACAAATAAACGTTCACCCATTTCCTTCACACTCAACGTTAAAAATGATTGCGGGTCTACCCTCAAGTCATAAACTATCACTTCATTTTTATTCGTAGGGTGAGTGGCTATTGGCGCCACCAATGCAATACAGCCTTGATCTGACGGATACATAGAAGAAACATGCAAAACAGGAATTGGTTTGGCGATATTAAGCAGCTGTGCAATCTGTTGCTTTGTACGCCGTGAAAATACGTACTCGTATAAACGAGGTTGTGTTTTCCGTATTAACTTAGCCAGGGAAATTGTTGCATGAACATCAGACAAGGCATCATGCGCAGCCTCATGACTAATTCCATTCGCCACTGTTAATTGATCCAGACGGAAGCTGGGCTTACCATCGGGATGAGTCGGCCACTCTATGCCCTCTGGTCGAAGTGCATAGGTTAACCTCACCATATCGATAATATCCCAACGTGAATTCCCATTTTGCCATTCGCGTGCATAGGCATCGAAAAGATTGCGATACAGGGTAAAACGAGTAATTTCGTCATCAAAACGAATATTGTTATAACCCACGACACAGGTATTGGGTTGAGAAAACTCATCATTGATCAAACCGATAAATTCGACTTCAGGCAAACCTTCAGCCAATGCCTTTTGAGGGGTAATACCTGTAATCAAGCATGCTTCCGGATGTGGTAAAAAATCATCTGCCGGACGGCAGTAAATGCACAATGGATCGCCAATGACATTAAGGTCGAGGTCTGTGCGTAAACCCGCAAATTGCACGGGGCGATCCCGACGCGGATCGGCTCCAAAAGTCTCATAGTCATACCAGTACAGACTTGGTTCGTTGTTATTATGTGCCAATACTGAATATCCCGTTCATGATGCTAATTTAGTAACCATTATATTTACAATATAATTGCCCATCAAAGCCTGCTCATTCAAACCAATGTCAGATTGCCATGAATCTGACATGCGTGTATCACCATCGACCATTTCATCTCTTAATACAGGAATAAATCTCAGATGAGTTTTCCTGCCTGCACGTTATTTCCTTTGGGCATCCTTAACTGGCTCCTGTCGTGCCACATTACTGCCATTCAGGAAAGTACCATTAGTAGAACCGGGGTATTCAAGGAAATAGTGGCCATTTTTGGTAAAAATCCTGCTGTGTCGTCGACCCACAGGATTTTCAGGTGGTGAAATGTCGGGTGAAGAAGAAGAGGCCTTTTCATCATGCCGGCCAACCACCACCTTATCTCCCTGCAAAAATACCCTGCCCGCCAAAACCCCGTTAAAAACCTCCAGCCTTGCGTTTAATGATAACTAATTGTTTTTACTTGTTATTTTTCGGTTTCCAGCTCCCTGAAATAGTGTAAATCACCCATCAAATGACGTATATGAAGTTACCACCATGACACCATATATAGCATAGGCTCACAACATTTCGGGTTTGGGCCTGAGTTTTATGTCACGATATGAAAACTCAGTGTATCAATTAGAATAGGGTCAGCATTATGGTTTTTTTACACAAATAAGCACTGAGAAATTGCGTATAATGCTGATTATTCGGTGTATTTAACTTTTGTGTCCGCTGAACTTACCACCACAAACAGGATGTTTACGTGAATAATAAAACACTTAAGGTTTCTAAAAAACTCTATGCGGTTACGCTTTGGGTTCACCCCGAAGGACGTGTCGTTGGCTCACTCTTTTTAAGAGAACAAAGCCCCGACTATAGTGGCACCGAACTGCCACTTGAGGCACTAAACCGATGCCAGTCATTCCTTGTGTTCAAGGTGGATGACCCCGATGAGTTGCGGTTCTATAACATTAAATCCGTTATACGGGTGGAACTTAAATCTAATGACTCCGAGCTGTCTGCTGGTACGGAACCGATGCAATGCCATCTCCACATGATGGACGGATCACTCATCCATGGTAAAATTTTTGAGTCCTTACCTCCTGATCGTGCCCGATTACTGGACTACCTCAATCGAGAAGAAGAAAACTTCATCAAGGTTCATATCGAAAGTGGGCTTATTTATCTTATTAATAAGTCATACATCAATCATGTACATGTAACAGGCATTGGAGACACTGAAGATGATGTGTAATTTTCAGCCGATGCCTCTCACCAGGAAAAGTATTCTTTGAGCATGCATAGATGAGTTTACTCTCCGGCATTCAGGCTAACCGTGCAATTGCTACTATTCTTTCCGAGGATGCCTCCGTAACGCCTGAAGGAAAACGCGCACTATTTAAACTTAAACAAATTGGGGAGCCCGCCATCCCCAAATTGATTGAAGCATTAGGTCATTCCAAAAACACGGCCACCCTGGAACAATTACTCACAAGTTTAGTACGCAAAAATACACTAGGAACCTTTGTTAATAGTCTTGGAAATGGTGATCAACACATTGTAGACAGTGTTACCCAGATTCTAATACGTTCCCAGGATTTCAACCCCAATGACTTGTTGCCCTATTTTGATGATGCGGATATTTCAAAAACATCACTCGGCAAAATTTTGCAGGCTCACGCAAGTCGTATCAACTCAAATTCCTTGTTAGCTCTCCTGGACAAGGCAGACAGCAAAGTTCGCCCGATTCTTTATAAAGTACTGGACAAAATCGTCAATGATGATTTGATACCTGACTTAATACAAAAACTTGATTGCGATCAACCTATGGTTCGCGCTCACATTCTTCGTATTTTGTCGCGATTTGACACAAAATCCAGTTGTGAAGGATTGGCAAAAGGGCTCTATGACCCTAACAAGGCTGTTCGGCAAGCTGCGCTTGATGGTTTGGCAAAGCTTAATGCAAAAGAAAAAGTCGGGGACATCTGCAAATTATTAAGTGACCCAGACATCACCGTACAATCAGCCGCTATCGAAACCCTTGGTAAAATTCGCTCACCTGAAACCATTAAGTATCTCATAAACATATTGCAAGACGAATCGGAATACGTACGACGCGCCGCCGTGGAAGTACTTAATGAAGTTGGTGATCACAGCGCAGTTAAAGACCTGCTAAACGCATTGCGGGATGCAGACTGGTGGGTAAAGGTGCGCGCTGCTGATGCCCTGGGTTCTATTGGCGGTCCAAAGGTTTTTGATGCGGTCCTCGCCCTAATAAAAGATAAAGATGAGTTTCTACGCCGCACTGCTGTGGAGATTTTAAATAGTAGCAAAGACCCCCGCGCACTGGATAAACTTATTGAAGCATTAAGAGATGAAGACTGGTGGGTTCGTGAACGCGCAATTGATGCCCTGGCCTCGATTGGTGACCAACGCGCAGTACCACACCTGATTGAAATATTGGCTGAAAATCCAGAAGCAGGACAAGTAGTTATTAGAGCGCTGGCAACACTGGGCGACAAACGCGCCATTGCTCCATTATTGAAACAATTGGATAAACCTAACAATGTGTTACGCAAAGAGGCGCTAAAGGCACTGGAAGGTCTCACGGATGATGACAACGCCGCCGCAGTTCAAGATGCGGCCACACAACTTCTCAACGTGCGTACAGATGATGTGGGAGACATTGCTGACGAGACTGTTCGCAGTCTCATTATGCGTTTTGGCAAGCGTACATTTGATAAGACGAGAAAGGAAAACTTATCTAATCAAACTTCCGTTAACCTGAAAATGCCAGTCGAGGAAATGCCCACACAGGCACTTAGCGCCAAACCTGATAATGTAGTTAACGAAGATATTAGCGACACATTTACCCAATCACAAACGATAAATTCTCGAAGCATATCCAGCAATAAAATTCCTACTGAAGAAGAAGAGTCGGAATTTTTCAACCCAGCTCAGCTAAAAGCCAACACTGTTTTGGCCGACCGCTATCATGTCATTCGAAAAATTGGCGAAGGTGCTTTTGGAGTTGTATGGCTTGTGGAAGATGTGGTTGTTAACGACCAGTTTGCCCTTAAATTTTTGAGCCCTCATGTCGCCGCCGATCATAATATGATCGAACGCTTTACACATGAACTACGTTATGCTCGAAAAGTTACTCATGAAAACGTCATACGCATTTATGATTTGATCGCTATTGGAAAATCTTTTGCCATCTCTATGGAATATTTCCCCAGCCATTCATTGGCTGATGAGTTACGCAAAAACAAAGGGGAAACCTTTGATATTCAACGCGCCATAAATTTAGTGTGTAGTATCTGCCGAGGCATGGCCCCGGCACAATTAGTAAACGTGGTTCATCGAGATCTTAAACCCGCTAATATTCTCATTAATGATGATGACTTGGTAAAAATTGTCGATTTCGGCCTTGCCGCCGCCGCACGAAAAGCGGATTCACGTTTGACGAAAAGTGGCATCCTCGTCGGTACACCCACTTATATGGCACCAGAGCAAGTCCGTGGTAAAACCATCGACTCTCGCACCGATATTTATACCCTCGGTATTATCATGTACGAAATGCTTACAGGAGCAGCGCCGTACCAGGGCGATGAATCTATGGCGATTCTATTTCAACACGTTGAAGGCAAAGCTACTCCACCCCGGGAAATCAATATTAATATCCCGAAAGCAATGGAAGCAATCATTATCAAAGCGATGTCAGTGGATCCGGATCATAGATTTCAATCTTTTGATGAATTGCGAGAACAACTTGAAGAAGTTTCCCAAAGCCTAAATCAGGAATGATAGGATAATGGCGAGAGTAGATGCTTTTCTCAAACTGGGTCGTGAGCAGGGTTGCACCGATGTTCACCTGTCCGTGGGGTTGCCACCACTACTTCGAAACCTGGGCGACTTAACACCCATTAAGTACCGTGATCTTACGGAACAGGAACTCGACAGCCTGGTGTTTGAGATATTGAGCGCTGAGCAGGCTAAAATGTTCCGGGCTGGTAACGATGTAGATTTTGCCTATGAGAGCGATGAAGTCGGTCGTTTTCGTGTCAGCCTATACCGAAAAGTAACTGGCATAGGAGCTGCGTTCCGACTTGTTTCCTCTGAAATACCCACGCTGGAAGAGTTAGGAATGCCACCTGTTGTGGCTAAATTCCTGGACATCCATCAAGGGCTGATCCTGGTCACTGGAGCGACTGGAACGGGAAAATCCACTACTCTCGCTTCAATGCTGGATTTACTTAATCGTAATCGCCGCTTAAATATTATTACTCTGGAAGACCCCATCGAACATATTCACAAAAGCCAAAAGTCCCTTGTGGTACAAAGACAAATAGGCATACACGTTGATAGTTTTGCGAGCGGTCTAAGAGCCGCCCTGCGTGAAGATCCAGATGTTATATTAGTCGGAGAACTCCGTGACCCGGAAACAGTGATGATGGCAATGACTGCAGCAGAAACAGGGCATCTGGTTCTGGGGACACTGCACACAACGTCTGCTACCAAAACCCTTGATCGCATTATCGATGCGACACCAACGGAACTCAAGGCACAGGCCTCAAGTTTTCTTGCCCAGCATCTACACAGCGTTGTCAGTCAAAAATTAGTAAAAAGCGCCGATGGACGAAGTCGTAAAGCAATTGTTGAAATTTTTATCAATACTCCGGCTATCGGCAATCTTATAAACACCGGCAAAATATTCCAGATTCCTTCTATTTTACAAACAGGGCGGGACAAAGGAATGCAGCTCATGGATCAGGCCCTTCTAGAAGCTCTGAATAACAAAGAAATCGATCCTGATGATGCCTACATCCATGCGACCGATAAAAAACAATTTCAACATTTTGTCACAGATCCAGATCTTCTCCCTCAAATGGATCTGGCAGTTAACTAATTCGACATATAGAAAAATATAACCATGAGTCGAGTTGACGCCTTTTTAGAACTACTTATTAAACAGAATGGATCTGACTTACATCTGGTCTCAGGTAATCCACCGCGTATTCGGCTATACGGTGAGATACACCCGATTAAATATCGAGAACTGACTGAAGATGAAACCAATGACTTATTATTTGAAATCATGCCTGACAGAGTGCGCTCAATATTTGAAAAAAAAGGTGGCGTAGATTTTGGATATGAACTTCCCGGTGCCTCCCGGTTTCGCGTCAATGCATTTCGCCATCTCGACGGTACCGGTGCAGTTTTTAGAGCAATACCTGAACAAATACTATCCCTGGACGAATTGCGGATGCCACCGGTACTGAAATCGTTATCCAGACAACGAAAAGGGCTGATACTGGTTTCTGGTCCAACGGGTTCAGGTAAATCAACCACCCTCGCCGCCATGGTCGATTTTATTAATATCGAGCGTAAAGGTCATATCATCACCATTGAAGACCCGGTAGAACATGTACATAGGTATAAAGGATGCCTGATAAGTCAACGTGAAGTGGGTAACCACACAGAAAGCTTTTCCTCAGCCCTTCGTTCTGCACTCCGGGAAGATCCGGATGTCATTCTGGTCGGTGAAATGCGTGACCTGGAGACGATTAGCCTCGCGGTGACAGCCGCTGAAATGGGCATACTAATCCTCGCAACATTACACACCAATGGTGCAGCAGCAGCCGTAGATCGCGTCATTAATGTCTTCCCCCCCGGTGAGGAACCTTATATCCGATCAATGTTATCAACATCTTTATGTGGCGTAATTTCACAACAATTGGTAAGAACAGCAGATAATCGCGGTCGACTTGCAGCCGTGGAGACTCTAATTAATAATTCGGCTACATCCAACATCATCCGCGAAGGGAAAACAGAACAACTAGAAACTGTGATCCAGAGTGGCGCGCTACAAGGTATGCAGAGTATTGATATGGCTTTACGACGTTTGCTTGATGAAAAGCTGATTACCGGTGAAGAAGCCTATAGAAAAGCACGCATAAAAACAAATTTTGAACAATACAGAGAACAGGATGAATCACTCAGTACTACAATATCAACTTTTCAGTAAACTACCTCTGGAAAAATTAGTAAAAACAAGGAAAGTTTAAAATGCAATCTAAATTGATACTGACTCTGGATGGCGAAATCATTAATGAATATTCAGTTGGCGAAAAAATCATAAGCATCGGTCGAAAACATGGTAATGATATCCAGCTAAATGATTTAACCGTCAGTGGTCGCCATGCACTCATATCGTCAACTACTGAAAGCCAGGTAACAGTGGAGGATCTCGCCAGCACCAATGGAACATTGGTTAATGGCAATCACATAAATAAAGTACAACTAAAACATGGAGACATTGTTCAGATAGGCCATCACCAATTTACTTTTTTAAGTGAAGGCGAGGCTAAATATCAACCAACTATGTTCATCAAGGCTGAAATGGATGAAACACAAATGGAGCTACCCGAATGGGAATCCAGCGCAAAGTTGATAACAGACCAACCTCTGGCTGGCTTACGTACACTGAATGGCCCACTTGCAAAAACTGTCATGGAGCTACGAAAACCATTCAGCACGGTTGGCTTCCAGGGGGAAAAACTAGCACTGATAAGTCGAGGACTAGATGGCTACACTATCAACCAGGTAATGAAATCAAACAAAAGCGAGCGTGGAACTGATCAACCACTCCTAAACGGCAAACCGTTATCAGCAAAACAAATCAAATTAAAACCTGATGATATTATAAATATCGCTGGATTCGAAGTAGAGTTTTACAATATACATTAATTAATAAATACTAAATTATCTTATTTAACCAATACGAAGCAACACTTAAGCTACCTTCTTTCTTTTATATCCCTTGCAAGCGAATTTGATAATATAATTATATTGATTCGCCTATTTTTGCTTCTACCCAACGCTGTGATGTTAGAGGCTATTGGCCTGAATTCGCCATAACCAACTGCAGATAGCCTTACTGGTTCTATTCCCTCACTGGATAGTAAATGGACTACACTAGCTGCCCGGGAAGCAGACAACTCCCAATTCGAAGGAAACACCTCTGTTTTAATTGGGAAATTATCAGTAAATCCCTCTACCCGTATTTCATTATTATACTGAGCAAGCACTGTAGAAAGCTTTTCTAGTATTGGAAGTGATTCTTGTGAAAGTGAAGAACTACCGCTAGGGAAAAGTATGCTTGATTTTATTTCCACCTCAATCCATAAATCATAATTTCTAATACGAACAAGATTGTCATCAACCAATGAAGATAAGCTATTTTTAAGACGCTCTGAAATTCCACCTAATGCAGATTGTGAAAATTCATTCGACTGCATTCCAGGCAAAACACCCGGATAATTACTACTAATCACAATCGGCCGTTGACTATCAATCATAATGCCATGCTCAATAATCGGGGATTTAAGCGGAGTCTCAAGCTGAACAGACATTCCATCTTGAAACGGATCAAACGCTGAAGAGATAGAGTCAGAAAGAACCCGGTACTTACCTTCATTAACCGATGAAATGGAATACATCACAACAAAAAAAGCGAACAATAGCGTAATAAAATCAGCATACGATACCAACCAGCGATCCTTATTATCTTGCTCCTCATATCTTGCTTTTATTCGTCTTCTCATGCTCGTCTTACCATTTAAACTCGGTAAATTCGTAATAATCTAGCTCACAAAGCCACGTATCTTTGTCTCGATATTACGGGGATTCTCTCCTTCCGCGATTGAAATAACACCTTCTATTACCATCTCATGCAATTGTGCCTGAGCATGAATTTTTGATTTCAACTTTGATGCAACAGGCAATAAAAATAAATTAGCCAGGCCGACACCGTAAATAGTCGCAACAAAAGCGGTTGCAATACCGGCGCCCAATTTTGATGGGTCAGCCAAGTTTTGCATCACATGTATTAAACCCATAACAGCACCTATAATACCTATAGTTGGGCTGTATCCCCCCATTGACTCAAATACCCTTGCCGCTTGTATTCCATGATGCTCTTTTGCATCCAGTTCAACTTCCATAACTCTACGAATAACTTCTGGCTCACTTCCATCGACTAGTAACTGTAAGCCTTTCTGGGCAAATTTATCATTTTCTGTTTCAGCAATATCTTCAAGCCCCAACAATCCTTCTTTTCTGGCTATATTGCTCCATTCAAGAATCTTATTAATATATTCATCACTATCATTTTTGGGAGGAAAAATGATCCAGGAGACCATTCTGAGGGAACTCATGAAAACATTAAGGGGTGTCTGCAACATTACTGCGCCTATAGTACCACCCAAAACAATCAAACATGCGGGCCCGTTAATCAATGAGGTGACTTGCCCACCCTCAAGAAATTGGCCTCCGAGGATGGCGCCAAACCCAACAATAAGACCAATGAAACTAAGAATATCCATCATATAGCACCACGATAAACATGTTCCCTAATTACATTCCATGGATAAATTTCATTTAGCAAAAACATGAAATACATTCCAGTTATTATAAATAATAAAAGCGGCTGTAAAAGCCACTTTTATTATTATCAACATCCATTCCTGCCCAGAATCTCTTTAACTGCGCAGTTGTAAACCGATATAATTTTTCAGGAATTATCAATCAGCGTCTATCCACTGTGTCATTCGAGACTGAAGTCGTATTGCTGCCTGGCTATGGATTTGACAAACACGTGATTCACTTACACCCAGAATAGAACCAATTTCACGAAGATTTAATTCTTCATCGTAATACAAAGTCATTACCAGACGTTCGCGCTCTGGCAAACCGGCAATAGCATCTGCCAAACTTTGCTTAAAATCTTCTGATTGCAGACCTTCCAGGGGTCCTTGCACGCGAGGAGTAAATGCTTCTGCACCACCATGAGACTCAACATCAAGTTCATCATAACTAAATACACGGTGCCCACTGGCTTCCTGCAAAAGACGATGGTAGTCCTGAAGAGAAACCTCAAGGCCTTTAGCTATTTCCTGATCACGAGCATCACGCCCCGTGTCATTTTCAATTTTCCGAACAACCTCTGCTACCATCCTGGCCTTACGATGAACTGAACGTGGAGCCCAGTCATTCTTACGAATTTCGTCAAGCATTGCACCGCGAATACGAATTCTTGCATAAGTCTGGAAACTTGCACCTTGTGTTGCATCGTAATTACGTAGTGCTTCTAACAAACCAATCATCCCTGCCTGAACCAGATCATCTTGCTGAACACTGGGAGGTAAACGTGACATAAGATGATAAGCAATACGTTTTACTAATGGGCTGTGATGAATTACCAGTGCATTGTAATCCTGCACCTGATCAAAAGCCTGGACCTCTGCGCACATAACTGCTCCACTCATATCCTCGCTCCTATTTCTTTCTGGTTGGCCATAATTAGCCGTTCCACGAAAAACTGTAATTGTCCGCCAGCAGTTGGTATAGGCCAACTGATAGATTTTTTTGCCAATTTTTTAAATGCCAGCGCTGATTTACTTCGTGGATATACATCCACTACTGCGCGCTGTTTCTGAACTGCCTTACGCAAGTATTCATCTTCTGGAATTACTCCCGCAAAATCAAGTGCCACGTCCAGGTAACGATCTGTCACTTTTAATATTTTATTAAATAGCAAACGACCTTCTTGTGCGCTTTGCACCATATTAGAAACAACTCGAAACCGATAGATACCATATTCGTTACTCAAAAGCTTAATGAGTGCATATGCATCAGTAATTGAAGCAGGTTCATCACAGACGACAACCACCACTTCATGGGCTGCTCGGGAAAATGTCATGACGCTTTCATTAATACCTGCAGCAGTATCAATAATTAAAACATCGGGATTAAAACTTATTTCACTAAATGCACTAATAACACCAGCATGTTCAGCAGCACTCAGTTCTGACATAGCCTGAATTCCTGAGGATGCGGGTATTACTCGTAATCCTTCTGGTCCTGTACACATAACATCTTCCAAACTGCACGTTCCATCGAGCACATGAGATAAATCGTGATCCGGGTGCAACCCTAACATCACGTCAACATTAGCAAGCCCCATATCAGCATCCATCAACATGACGTCATAACCCTGGCTGGCAAGGGTAACGCCCAAATTAACAGAAACGTTGGTTTTACCTACACCACCTTTACCGCTAGTTACAGCAATAACACGTACTGGTTGCGGTCTTGCTATTCTGTGTAAGTCCGCCTTTTGACCCGATACTTCAACCATGTGCATTTCTACCATCCCGCTATTCGCTAAACATAATGATTTATCAACATGCCCCATCTCACCCAAATACAATGCAATAATTGTTCCAATCTTGATCTTTGGGTAAATATTCTCAAAATCGCCCCAATCCCAATGAATTAAGCGCAAATGAAGCCCTGACAGCCTGGCTGCTGTAGTCGATATGCCAGCTCTTTGACTCACGTGTTGAATATCGCCAGTGTTTTGGCGTTAAATCGAAAAATTCACCATAAATGGTTTTCAGCGGGAATTAGACATTGACTGTAGCTGGTCTGCTGATTATTACTAAAACACGTGGTTATTTGTGGTCTGAGGCATGTACGCCTGCACCAGACGGTTTAGCTGATAGATTCTGACAATTGTTGCAATGTTTCCAACATTGAGCATGGCCATGCCACATGCAAATCGCCTTCCATTTCATCAATACAAACGCGAAAAATATTTACAACGACAATGTCGTTTTGTTCAAGTACGGTTGAAAGCTGGGGATTAACCTCTGAACTGATGAATTCTGGTTCCAGCGCAGCAATAGGTGACCAGGCTTCCTTCAGAGTTACAAACAATTTTTCAAGTATCATTTCAATTACGCGCAATTCAGTCGGTGCAAATTCTCGTCCTTCCTTTACATTAAAAGGCCGTCCCTCACCACCAAAATATTTATCCGCAAGCATAAAAACCAGTTTTGGATCAAATACGAACAATCCCACACCATCTAATGGTTTAATACGCACAATGTTCATGCTTGTAGGAATAAAAAGGCTGTGGGTGTAATCGGAAAATTTTACGGCTCGCACTCTATCCATAGAAATTTCTGTACTACAACCTAGCAATCTTGATAAGGCCTGTTGAAAAAATCCTGAAAATCGATCATTGATTATTTCCAACATTGGGAATTTCTTGCTAATGGTCTGATCTTGACCACTATCAAAAAGATCCTGATTTGTATCATCTTTACTATTACATGAGAGAACTTCTTCATCGCTAGTAATTATGTCGTCTGATGAACCATGCAGTAATGCATTGATTTCATCTTTGGTTAAAAAATCATTCACAGCCATGGAACTTTTTACCAGTATAACGTTAGATTAAAGGTGAATATAATTGATTGCCTGTCACCCACTACTGCATGACAAATGTGGTGAAATACACAGCCTCTATACTGGAGTCACCAGTTTCTTCTTCCAAAATACGCTGAATCACCTCAAGCGCTTGTTCTCGTAATCTTTCTTTACCTTCAAGTGTGCTTATATTATCGTACTGCTGATCACTGAATAACATATTGAGATTATTCCGGATCACAGGCATGTGGTCTTTTATATCGTCTAGCACCTCAGATGATCGTGCCATTACCTCAACAGTGATTTGCAAAAATCGTGCATTACCCTGGCCTGCAAAGTTGACTACAAAAGCGGGGGCTATTGGCAGGTAAATAGCAGGAGACGATTCCCGAAACCCTTCCTCGTTAAATCCACTTCCATTACCCGGAATCACACCAGATACAAATAATGTTGCTATAACCAGTAATGCAGCAATTACCGCCGGCAATACACCAATCAACAAGATTTTTGTGGAAAATGATCTTTCTACCTTTTCGTTCACTCCAACTTCAGCCATGCATTGGTTCCTTTCAAACTCGTTTTTGCAGGATTTTCATTTCTATATCCGTAATTTGTCTAGCAATTGTTATGCCACCAGAAATTTCATTTATTTTCTTATCTATTCAAGAGCTTATAAAATGAACGTACCTTGTTGCCATTATTTTGACCATAAATATCCTTTTTTAGCCGAGATATTGCCACCCAAATGAAAGCTGTAAAAAAACATATACTAACTGGACTCCATACTAAGCTCGGGTACAATGCTCGATTTTACTGAAACAATTCATACGGAACACAAATGCCCTGCCTGCCAAACCTGAAATCAACCATATTTTTTAGTCTATTAGTCCTGTTTCCATGCACTAGCTGGGCCTTCGATTACCTGCAGCCTCTACCTGAGTCACCGCTGATTCCTGTTAATAACCCTCTTACTAAAGCCAAGATAGCCTTGGGTGAAAAATTGTTTTTCGACACTCAGTTACTTGGGCTGAACAGTTCACTTTCATGCAATAGCTGTCACAACCTTGCGCAAGGCGGGAGCGACAACAGTGCAACATCCGTTGGCCAGGGAGGCAAAAAAACTCGCCGGTCAGCTCCCAGCCTCTGGAATATTGGCCTGCAAACTGTTTTGTATTGGGATGGACGTTCAATAAGCCTTGAACTTCAAACGCTTGATCACTTACGAAATCCAGTGATTTCAAGCTGGAATAGTATTGGCTCTGTTGTAACGAAACTAAATCAGTCCGCTGAGTATCGGCAAGCCTTTAAGGATGCGTTCAAGGATACTTCTAGTAAAGACAATCCTGTCTCTGGAATAAATATTGCGCGAGCCATTGCTAGTTTCGAACGCTCATTGATGACTGGAAAAAGCCCTTTTGATCGTTATATTACTGGAGACAAATCAGCTCTTGGGGAAAGTGCTGTCAGGGGTATGAAATCGTTTAATGATACAGGCTGCCTTGCGTGCCATTTTGGTGTGAATTTCGCTGGGCCAGCTCCAGGACCTGCCCTAAAAATGGGGGATGGTTTTTATGAATTATTTCCTAACAACCTGGGTACATTTTATGAAAAACAATACAAGCTTGCTGATGACCTGGGGCGGTATGAATATACAGGTCTTCCAGATGAACGATATATGTGGCGCGTACCACCCTTGCGCAATATTGAGCTAACTGCGCCCTACTTCCACAATGGTTCTGTTTCATCACTCGAAGAAGCTATACGTGTAATGGCTGAAACACAACTCGGAAGAAAATTATCAACTTCTACAGTAACCGATATTGTCGAATTTCTAAAAAGTTTGACGGCAAAAATTCCATCTGTGGGAAATGCTGGAAAAGAACAATAAACTACATCAATCGAATAACGTTAGATTTTGTTTCAAACAATGTTCCATCCTCTATTAATACTGGCACACCAATATGGTAACCCTGTATAAAATCAACATCAATTTCCTTTAAAATTTTCACGACATCTGCATTATCCACAAATTCAGCAACTGTATATTTACCCATCGCGTGAGCTATATCATTCATGGAGCGCACCATCGCTAGCTGTAATTTATCCCGGTGAATATCCCTAACAAAAGAACCATCTATCTTTACATAATCTACTGGTAAATCTTTAAGGTAAGCAAACGATGAATAACCAACACCGAAATCGTCAAGCGCAGTTTGACAACCATGATTTCGTAATTGATTCAGAAAATCTACAGCCGGATCCAGGTTTGCTATAGCAACAGTCTCAGTAATTTCGAATGTTACAGCAGTTGGCGGAACTTCATGACGCATTAAAGAATTGGTTATAATATCTAGTATTTTTTTGTCACCCACAGACTCGGCAGAAAGATTGATCGAAAAATGTAACCGTGGATTTTTTTTCAGCTGAACACCAAGATATGCAATCGATTTTTTTATTACCCAGCTATCTATTGCGCGCATCAGCCCAAAGCGTTCGGCAGACGGCAAAAACCCTGCCGGCAATATTAACCCGTTTTCACTATCTCTCATTCTTAATAAAACTTCCTGTCGATATATTTCTCCGCTTTTTGTTTCCATAATAGGCTGACAGGCAATACAGAACCGATCATTTTCTATAGCATCTTTTATACGACGAGCCCAGCCCATGTCTTCCGACATAACAGCCATATTCTTTTTATCTTCTGACTCAAAAACATGGACACGGTTTCGACCTGACCGTTTTGCAATATGACATGCGATATCTGCCTGGACCAGCAAATCTTCTTCACTTATTTCGCTATCTCCAAATAGCGTTATTCCAATAGAACACCCTATTTGCACCACACTTCCCTCGTGTTTAAAAACGTAATCCGCTAATAATTTTCGATGTGCATTAGCAGCATTAACGACATGTTCTTTTTTTGCATCATAAATGAGTATCGCAAACTCATCCCCGCCAAGCCTTACCAGCAAATCGCTTTTTCGATTGCGCTGGCTAAGCATTTCGGTAACTTCAACAAGCACGCGATCACCAGCAACATGACCTAACGTATCATTTACGTATTTGAAATTATCCAGATCAATGTACAACAAACCATAATGCCTATGTTTCCCTCGACGTATATTTTCCACAACACGCTCAAGCTCTGTCATAAAATATTGTCTATTATATAAGCCTGTCAGCGAATCATGTTCCGCCATTTCCCTGAGGTGTTCTATCATGGCAATGCGTTCACTAATGTCTTCAACGATCGCAATATATAATAAACGGCCCTCAATCTCTAACTTGTTAATCTTGACTGACATAGGGAACTGGGATTTGTCACGGCGTAGCACTTTAACAATAGTTTCGTCCTCATCAACTCCAGCAGGTAAACCCTCACACAGATCAAGAAAATCGGTATATGGGCTGGTCTCTGGGAAACTAATCATTTTATCGATAGATATTCCTACGGCTTCACCATGATTAAATCTAAATAATTTTAGGGCTGCATTATTAAATGTTTCAATAATCCCGGCAGCGTCAATAGTAATGATACCTTCAGCCGCATTATCAAGAATTGATTCAAGTCGTAATTGTCTGGAATGTACCTGCCCCTGCATTCGGCGAAATGAATTTACTAAAGAGAGTGTTTCCTGTGTTGGCGAACGTAATACTGGAATATAACTTTCACCCCGACCAGCGGCATCTAGCGCCTTTGAAACTTCAAATAAAGGACGTCGTATCACGTATTCAAACAACAAATAAGCTACGAATAGAAGCCCCATCATAAAAGTTGCAAATAACCATATTATGTTTGACAGGGTATCCGCCGTCGCCAATGATTTCATTAAGTTTTGTTGCGCAAGCTGATCCAGCTCCTCTTGCATTAATTCCAGGATTCCCCATGACTGATCCAGAGTTGGCCTGATTTCTTCCCGCAAAATTGGCATATCGGCACGCCAGTTTTTTGATAAATAAATTTCTTTAGCTTCGTTAAAGTCTTCGTCATAACGTATTTTTGCCGCCCTCATAGTAACTAATGCCTGGGATTGCTCAAAGGCTAGCTTGCCGCGTGAATCATATTCATGCAGTTTAACCAGGTAATCATCAATTTGTTGCGCGTAGATCTCCCGATTAGTTCTATTTTGCTCCATACTTTTTATAGGTTGACCAAACACGCCGGAGCGGTTAGCAACGAATATTCGTACGGAACTAACTTGTTGTGCCCATACATACCGAATGTTCTGAAGAATCTCCTTTATTTTTTGTTGGGTTTTATTTCTCGGTTGTTCAGAAGATTCAAGAATTGCCGATTCTACTGCAGTCGTAAATTCAAGATTCGTTGGATATAGCTTATCGGTTAGTATTGGGGCTGCCGGGTAACGAGTTCGTACATCAGACAATACATCCAATAAATTTTTTGTTTCTTTATCCAGACGATTGAGGACGTAATTAAGATTGTTGGCAAAATCACCAAACTGGCTATGGCGATCAACAACATAGTGCTCTTCAAGCTGCCTGGATTGAAACTGTGTTTCCGCCAGGCGAACTAGCACATCACGGCGTGATGGCTCATCCAGCAACAAGGGGTACCTGTAAATAGCGCTTTCTGTGACTTGAAGGGAGTCTTTAAGGGAATTAAGCACCCAACCCAGATCTCGGTGCTCTTGTACCAGAAGGGTACTCTCACGCGACGTCTCGCGAAAACGGCTCTGTGTGTAAAATACGGCGGGCAACGCCATTGCTGCCAGCAAAATTGCCGTTACAATAAACCGCCAGCGTATACTGCTTACTTTGGGGTGCATATTATGCGTATCTCCATAAGAGATCTAACGAATATTACCGCATATCAATCACTTAGATGATGGCTTTGCCATGTACAAACGGTAAAACTGTTATGCTTGCCCTGCCTGCTCCAGCTCCATAGCCAAGATTAGGCAAGTCTGTCCTAACCACTACCACTTTATTGATAAATCTGTATAAATGTCAACTAGATGCTCTTACTTTTTAATAAACCTTTTGGTGTATTGTGCCAGTTTTCGGACAGTGAAAATCGCCGAACATTAGCCGATTACATAGATATTAAAGCCGTTTACCCCGCCGGTAGGCTGGATCGAGACAGTGAGGGGCTGGTATTACTGACGGATAACGGCGGTTTGCAACATCAAATTAGCCACCCATCCCATAAAATGGCCAAAACCTACTGGGTGCAGGTAGAAGGAGAGCTGAAAAACCACGAGATCAAAAAACTACGCGATGGTATTAAACTCAAAGATGGTAAAACCGCGCCCGCCAAAGCTCGCATTATCCCGGAGCCAGCACTTTGGCCACGTAATCCTCCTATTAGAGTCCGCGCCAACATCCCTACCACCTGGCTCGAACTGACAATTCAGGAAGGGCGTAATCGACAGGTACGGCGTATGACTGCAGCAATTGGCCACCCTACACTACGCCTGGTGCGATCTAGCGTGGGGCCATGGTCACTCGAGAGATTACCCCCCGGCCAATGGCTTAAAACGCAAATACCTGACAATTGGCGTACAATAATCAACCATAAAAACGGTGCGTCAGGACAGCGTATTCAGCCCAAACGAAAACCGACCCGCCATCGCAGCAGCCAGAGGAAGTAGACCATCATTGTATTGTCACCCATACATTTATAATTTCTCCTGTCTATGCAAGATATTTAAATGGGTTTACCTTCGGCGAAATAGTCTTTTTATCTACCAACTATATTGATTATGCAACATAACAAACTTACTCGTATTATCCCTGATAAAGACAGGCGCGTTATAGTGGGGCTTTCCGGTGGCGTTGACTCCTCCGTTGCCGCGCACCTTCTTCAAGAGCAAGGTTACGATGTGCAAGCTCTGTTTATGAAAAACTGGGAAGAGGATGATGAAGAAGAATATTGTAGCGCAGCTGTAGATTTAGAGGACTCAAAAAATATATGTGAAAATTTAAATATTTCACTGCACACTCGTAATTTTTCCACAGAATATTGGGATAAAGTATTTAATTATTTCCTTGATGAGTATCGGCTTGGGCGAACACCCAATCCAGACGTCATCTGCAATAAAGAAATAAAATTCAAAACTTTCCTTGAGCACGCCCTGGAAATGGGTGCCAGCCATATAGCAACCGGGCACTATGCGCGAGTCAAATACCTGGACGGCTATTACAGACTTCTTAAGGCTGCTGATACCAACAAAGATCAAACCTATTTTTTATACGCACTCAATCAACAACAACTGTCAAAATCCTGGTTCCCTTTAGGTGACCTTACTAAACCGGAGGTTCGAGAAATAGCAGAAAAAGCCGGATTTACTAATTATTCTAAAAAAGACAGCACAGGCATATGTTTTATTGGCGAAAGGAAATTCAAAGAATTTCTCAGTCGTTACTTACCGTCACAGCCAGGGGAAATACGCACGCCAGAAGGAGAATTGATTGGTCGTCATGATGGCCTGATGTACCACACATTAGGCCAGCGACAAGGCCTCGGCATAGGTGGTTTAAAAAATGGTAATGGTGAGGCATGGTACGTGCTTGAAAAAGACCTGGAAAATAATATTCTACTGGTTGGACAGGGGCATGATCACCCAATGCTTTTTCGGAAAAAACTCACAGCATCACAACTTAACTGGATTTCTGAACAGCCAAAAGACTTTCCGTTTACCTGTATGGCAAAAACACGTTACCGACAGCAGGAACAAGCCTGCACTATAATGAGGCTAGAAAATGATATTTGCGAAGTTGAATTTAAGGAATCTCAACGCGCTATCACTCCTGGTCAGTCCATTGTTTTTTACAATGAAGATGAATGCCTGGGTGGCGGCGTGATACAATAATGGGGAAATCGTAGTAACAAATACCCAACTGTTCGGTAGCCTATAATTAATAATAACCTTATAACAAAATGCCTTATTCATTGACTGATAGAACTATAGCAATTGCCGGAATTTACCAGGCTGCTTTTCTCGTTCAAAAAATCGCTAATACCGGAAGCATTGATGAAAATTCCTTCGAAACGTGCATCAAAAGTATTTTCCATATTGATGTAGACAAACCAGAAGATGTTTTTGAAGGAGCGGATAATCTCGAATCAGGACTAAACACCCTGATTGATCAGCTTGGCGGAAATATAGGAAAAAATAATGCCCAACAGAATATGCAGATTACCAAATATGCAATTGGAGTAATGGTTCTTGAAAAAAAACTCAGCAAAAACCAGGGCATGCTTAACGAAATAAGCACTGGAATAGAACGAGCTAAAATTCAATCAGAACATTTTGAAATCACCCATGAAAATATCATTGCTAGCCTGGCAGACCTGTATACAAAAACAATAAGTACGCTACGCCCTCGCATCATGGTCCAGGGTGAGCATGCATACATCTCCAACCCAAATCAGGCAAATAAAATAAGGGCGCTACTTCTGGCTGCCATTCGCGCTGTTGTTTTGTGGCGACAGTGTGGGGGTACTCGCTGGCAGCTTATTTTGCAGCGCAAAAAGATTATCAATAAGGCGAATGAGCTACTTGGAAACATCAGTAATAAATAGAGCTGGGGATAGACACTTAGATTAGAGCTGCGCTTTAATTGTTTTAGATGGGTGTTATATATACTCTTCCCTGGCAGAATCCCCAATCGAAATATCACCCGCCAGAGCCAGGCGACGTATAACGGTAATAATATCTTTTTGAGCATCAGTAACAACGCTCAGCCGAACAGGGCCTCTTGCCTCAATATCTTCATTAAGCATCAAAGCAGCGCGCTTAGACATATTTTTGGTTATTTTATCTTTCAATAGCTCATCCGCGGCTTTTAAAGAAAGCACAAGTGATTCAGATGATATTTCTCTCAGTATGGTTTGGATATCT
>JAUWLO010000174.1 GCA_030613605.1 Gammaproteobacteria bacterium
AGGAAAATGATCGCCTTGCTGATCTGGCGCCGCTTTTTACTCAGCATGCTATTCATCACATGCCCGTAGTGAATGACAAACGCAAGCTTGTTGGCATGTTGACGCGGGAAGATATACTCGCCGCACGGTCTAGCTAATCAACTACGCCCGACGTCAATCTGACCTCTACATTCATCCACAAACCATCATCTGTTTTCAAGCTGGCGACACGCTCCAGATGTGTGCGCTTAAATTCAGCCTGAACATCCTGCGGTAACTGTTCTACTAAACCCCGCATAGCCGTGTTCCAGATGGCGGCCCACCATTCTTCCGCTTCCCTTAAATGGTAACCAACCTGAACGACGTTTTGCTCTACCGCCGAATACCCGGCTGCCACCATTAAATCCTTACATACATCTGCATCTTTCAACCGAGCAGAAGCGACCAGCTTATCGGTAACATCAAGACCAAATTTTTCCAGATCTTCGATAAAAATATGCACCAGAGGGTCAAAGGCATTTTCAGTAAAGCTCGAAAATAATACGGCGCCACCCGATCGGGTCATCCGCCGCCACTGTTTCAAGGCCTTGAGCATGTCCGGAATAAAAAACAAACCAAATGAACAGGTCACCGCATTAAAATAATCACTTTCAAACTCAGGCTGTTCAGCATCCATCTGAAAAAAATCAACATTTTCCAGCGCCATCTTTTTTATGTTTATTTCAGCGCGAGCCAGCATGCCTTCCGACAGATCAATGGCCATCACTCGCCCATCAGGTTGAATGGCTTGCGCCAGTGCTCCGGCTAATGCACCCGTACCCGTCGCCACATCCAGAACCTTCCAGCCGCGACTCGGCCGAAGCTGAGACACCATACAATCAGCACAAAGAGGGAAAAAACGTAAGGCAGGGTCATCGTAACCGGACGCCACCGCATTAAACACAGCGCTCACACCTTGTTTGTGCTTTTCCCCATCAGGCAATACCAGTGTTTGAAATTTGGAGGGTTGGTTCACACGCTTAGAGCTATTTGGGGTTTCGCTTTGAAATATAGATCCCGGGAATCCAGGTCTTCTGAATTCGGGTTGTCGCCGACAGGTCATCATTGGCATCATCAACAAAACGAAAATGGCTCATGCCAACACGAACAACATCCTCATGTTTCAGCAGTTGCTCATCAACCTTCTTGTCATTCACGTAAGTGCCGTTAGTGCTTTCATTGTCCTTGATGAAATAGTCATAACCCTGGCCATTATCGTTTTCCCTGGCTTCGATTTCAGCGTGATCCTTACTCACCAGCTCATCATTAATGGTGATTTCGTTGTCCGACCCGCGCCCGATGCGGGACACACGATTTTCCAGGCGCAGGGTAACGCCTTCCACACTATCCTTAAACTGAATCAACGCTGCCATGACAATCACCATTAAAATAAGATGGGCACAGGCTACACCTTATCCAGGGATATTTCACGTAAGCTCTCTGCTAAACTTTAAATATGAAACCGCAGGAAAACTATCGTCGCCATTAACCCATAACCGCAACAGCTACCGGAGGATATTATGTCTGAACATACCTATAAAATTATCGAATTAGTGGGCTCATCGACCAACAGCTCAGATGAAGCCATCAATAATGCCATTGAGCGCGCCAATAAGACCCTGCGCAACATGGACTGGTTTGAAGTGGTGGAAACTCGCGGTCATTTACAGGACGGCAAGGTTGCTCACTTTCAGGTGAAGATTAAAGTAGGCATCCGCCTTGACGACTAATTACCGTCACAACCTACTGACCAGCAGAATCTACGTCCCATGCTTAAAATTTTTTCTGCCGGCAATATTCTGGATGCCTATCTGGTCCAGAGCCTACTCGCAGAGGCAGGCATCGAAACGCAAATTTTCAACGAGTTTGCCCAGGGTGGCACAGGAGAAATACCCTTCACCCAGGCCTACCCGGAAATCTGGCTTATTAATGAAAACGATCTTTCAGATGCAAAAAAAATCATCGCATCGTTTGAACAACGCCCCCACGAAACGGGCACCAGCGTCTGTAAAAACTGTGATGAGCCCAATCCTGACACGTTTGAAGTTTGCTGGCGTTGCGGAACCGTCTTACACACCCCATCACACGGTTGATATCAGCCCATAAACACAAGCTAGTCACCTGAACTTTTTCCTCCAGCCCAGTTCTACATAATCCGCTGTCAATCCACCAATTGACCCTAAAATTAAACCCTACTTTTACGGTGGTATTTTAGAAATACTGCTGTTCGGCTAAATAAAAATTCTCATTGGCCGAAGCTCAAGTCTTGACAGAGAGGGTATTTAAAACGTATTTGTAGACAGCAGATTACATGCGAAAACATGTCATATATACTAAATAACTGATATTAAAGAGAATAATGGGAAAATCACTGGTCATCGTCGAGTCGCCTGCCAAGGCAAAAACCATCAATAAGTACCTGGGCAAGGACTTTGTGGTGAAATCGAGCGTGGGTCATATTCGGGATTTACCCACCAGCGGCAGCGCTTCCAGCAAATCAAAAATGGACCCCAAGGAGCGTGGCAGACTGGCAGCCGAATCACGCAAATTGCCACCCAAAGAAAGGGAAAAACGCAAAGCCGCGCGCGCCAAGATAGCGCTGATCAAGCGCATGGGTATTGACCCGGAAAATAACTGGGAACCGCATTACGAAATCATGCCCGGCAAAGAAAAAGTGGTTGCCGAATTACAGAAACTCGCTAAAAACGCTGACACCATTTATCTCGCGACCGATCTGGATCGCGAAGGAGAAGCCATTGCCTGGCACCTGACACAGGCCATCGGCGGCAAAGCCACCCAGTACAAACGCGTGGTGTTTAACGAGATCACCAAAAAAGCCATTCAGGAAGCTTTTGCCAATCCCACCAAACTCGATCAGGATCAGGTCAACGCTCAGCAGGCGCGGCGCTTCCTCGACAGGGTTGTGGGCTACATGCTCTCACCGCTGTTATGGAAAAAACTAGCGCGAGGTTTATCTGCCGGACGGGTGCAATCCGTTGCTGTGCGGTTACTGGTAGATCGGGAGCGCGAGATTAATGCGTTTGATCCTGAAGAATACTGGGATATGTATGCCGACCTAATTACTGCTAAGGGCGATGAGCTGCGCATGCAGGTGGCTAAACAAAACGACAAAAATTTCCGCCCACCAAACAAGGGCCTCGCCGATGCGGCGCTGGCGATACTGGAAGGTTCGGACTATGTGCTGGCCAAGCGCGAAACCAAACCCTCATCCAGCAAACCTAAGGCACCTTTTATTACCTCAACATTGCAACAGGGTGCCAGCACTCGCCTGGGCTTTGGTGTAAAGAAAACCATGATGATGGCACAGCGCTTATACGAAGCGGGTTACATCACCTACATGCGAACAGATTCCACCGCATTAAGTTCAGAAGCCGTTGCTGCCGCGCGGGATTACATTGGTGAGAAATACGGTAAAAAATATTTGCCCGAAAACCCCATCACCTACACCAGCAAAGAAGGTGCGCAGGAAGCACATGAGGCTGTCCGCCCTTCCAATGTTCGTGTCATGGTGTCTGATTTACAGAATGTAGATCCGGATGCAAAACGTCTTTATGAATTAATCTGGCGACAATTTGTCGCCTGTCAGATGCCGCCAGCAAAGTTTGATGTCACCACACTCAAAGTTGAAGCATCAGGTTTCGAGCTGCGCACCAACGGCCGCACGGTACGTTTTGATGGCTGGACCAAAGTTCAGCCGCCACAACAAAAAAGTGCCGATGAAACCATCTTGCCTGATATTAAAGAAGGTGAATCACTAAGATTAAGAAAGCTTGATCCATCACAGCACTTCACCAAGCCACCTCCACGCTTCAGCGAAGCATCACTGGTGCGTGAGTTGGAGAAACGCGGCATTGGCCGTCCATCTACCTACGCCTCAATCATTTCCACTATTCAGGATAGAGGTTACGTTAGCGTACAAAACCGGCGTTTTTACGCCCAAAAAATTGGTGAGATTGTCACGGATCGCCTGGTCGAAAATTTTGATGATTTAATGGAATACTCGTTTACCGCGGACATGGAAGAAAAACTGGATGCCATCGCGACAGGAAAAAGCGACTGGATAAAAGTACTCAATACCTTTTACAAAGATTTCAAATCGAAACTCAAAGCCGCTGACAACGACAAAAAGGGTATGCGCGGCAATGACCCGATTGACACCGATATAAAGTGCCCAACCTGCGAACGCCATATGCAGATACGCGTTGGTTCTACCGGCGTGTTCCTGGGATGCTCCGGTTACAACCTGCCGCCCAAAGAACGCTGCAAAACCACCATGAACCTGACTGCCGGCGAAGAAGCCGTTGACGTTGATGCCGATGAAGAAAGTGAAGCCCGTGCATTACGGCTAAAACATCACTGTCCCAAGTG
>JAUWLO010000255.1 GCA_030613605.1 Gammaproteobacteria bacterium
ACGCTCTGCTTTAGCCTCAATCTAATCTGTCAGGTTTACCTCCTGACCAATGACACTAAAGCTCGCATGTTTGTCCGAGCCCACATTGCCCACCATAGCCTCGCCAGTGTTTACGCCAATGCCGATCTGGATCTCTGGTAAACGGTTTTCTTTGTTTCGCTTATTCACTTCTGGAATTGCCAGCTGCATCGCCAGGGCACAGGCTAAAGCACGCTCGGTGTCATTCTCCCGTGCCGTGGGCACACCAAAAGTCACCAACATCTCGTCGCCCATAATTTTATCAATATTGCCTCGATACTCTTCCACCACATTAATCATCACATCGTAAAAATTGTTCAACATGGTGACAATTTTTTCAGGCGCCAGACGTTCTGAAATGTCGGAAAAATCACGAATATCCGCGAACAACATAGACACTTCCTGCAGTTCGCTGCCTATTTTGCTGGCTTTGGGTGAGGACACCAGGTTACGCACCACACCTTCGCCCATGTAGCGGCCAAACAAGTTCATCAATAATTTATTGCGTCGTTTGGCATCCTCTGTAAGGGCGGCAATCTTTCTGTGCGCCAGACCAATTTCAAGCTGAGTTTTCACTCTTGCCTGTAGCACCTTGGTATCTATGGGTTTGGTGACATAATCATTGGCACCGAGATCCAGCAGCTCAACCACTTTTTCATTGTCGTCCAGCGCAGAAACCATAATGACGGGTAACACAGACATGGAATACATATGTCGAATGGCTTTCAGGACCTCAACGCCATCAATATCAGGCATCATGATGTCCAGCAGCACCAGATCAAACTGGGTCTTTTCAATTTTATCCAGTGCATCCCTGCCACCTTCGGCCAGGGTTACCCTGTGCCCCTTACGGGTCACGATGCGTTCGATAACACCCCGATTCAGGGCATTATCATCAACCGCCAGAATGTGACACTGTTTTGCCATAATGTTATCTCTAACCCGAAATTATTATATTGGTGAAAATGAGTCCAGCACTCATAACTATCGGCTACGGTAGGGGTTTTTTAAGCCACATACCAGAAGAAAACCCGCAAATGGCGCCATTTTTATAAAAAGCTCACCATATGATGCAAATCAGGCCTGAGTGGTAATTTTCCAGCAATTATGGATTTTGGCTTTGCGCTCAAAGTCCCGGGGAATGGTTTTAGAGGTAATATCCTCAACACTCAATCCTTTCAAGCCATCCATGTCCATTTTAAAGCGGCGGAAATTATTGGAAAAAATCAGAATGCCACCCGGCTCCAGCAATGCTGCTGTTTTTTGCAGCAACTCCACATGGTCGCGCTGAATATCAAAATTGCCTTCCATACGTTTGGAATTGGAAAAGGTGGGCGGATCGAGGAATATAAGGCCAAATTTCAAACCTCTGAGCAGCGCCTTGTCGATCCACATCAGGCAATCAGCCTGCTCAAACTGGTGTTCGTCCCCCGGCTGGCCATTCAACGCCATATTTCGCCGGGCGATATCCAGATAGGTGCGCGACATGTCCACGGTGGTGGTCGCACTCGCCCCACCCTTCCCTTCACAACCTAAGGCAGCATGTACTGTGGCGACACCGGTATAGGCGAATAAATTGAGAAAGCTGCGGCCACTAGACAGCTTACCGATCATCTGCCGGGTGAGGCGATGATCGAGAAACAGACCGGTATCCAGGTAATCTTCGAAATTAACCCAGAGCCTACATGGCCCCTCGTGCACCTCATGAAAGTTGCGCGTGTTTTGCTGTTTTTCATACTGGCTGCTGCCACGCTGACGCTTACGCACTTTGAAAATTATCCGCTGCTCGGGCAGCTCGAACACCTCGGGCAATACCGCTTTAACCTGCTCGCGGCGTGACTTCACCTTATGCGGATCCACCGTGGCGGGCGCAGCATATTCCTGCACCACCACCCAACGCTCATCTTCGTCTTGAGTGTTATTCGCGACGGTATCGTACACGTCAACAGCAAAGGCATATTCCGGCATATCGGCGTCGTAACAGCGAAAACAACTGATGGATTCCTGCTTGCGCCACTTCGCCAGCTGTTTGAGGTTTTTGCGCAGGCGATTGGCGAACATCTCCGCACCGGGTTCCCGGGCACGATCCTGACGACCTTTCATAAACCAGCGATCGTCCAGCTCCAGACGCAGCAACATGCACTCCAGCGCGCCATTGTAGAGTTTGTTGATGTGACGCGCGCGAATGCCGAGGCACTTGCCCAGCTCGGCATCGTTAGTAATGACCGAGGCCCGCCAGCCCAGATACTGTGTTTTGAGGCAGTCGCCCAGTTCTTTATAAAGAGGTTTGAGCTCTTCGACCTCGCCAAGGCGTTCACCGTAAGGTGGGTTCACCACCACCAGGCCGGGAGGGCCTTCCTTACTGGTAACCTCTGGAGCTGTCGCACAATCCTTGATGGCGCGTTGAGAAAACTCAATATGGTTTTCCAGACCAATGCCTGCCGCATTATCCTGCGCAATTTCTATCGCCTGACCACTGGCATCAAAACCCCGGATCACCGGCAATTTCTGCAGGCCTTCCACACGTCGCTTTTTGGCATCTTCCAGCAGGCCAGACCAGCAATCGGCATCATGCTGTTTCCAGCCGTTAAATCCCCAATAGGCACGCAGCAGACCGGGTGCAATATCGGCGGCAATCATCGCGGCCTCAATGGGCAAGGTGCCGGAACCACACATGGGGTCCACCAGCGCGCCGCCCTGAGCAGCGATTTTTGGCCAGCCCGCGCGCATTAAAATAGCTGCGGCCAGATTTTCCTTCAGGGGAGCGCCAGCACCCTCAAGACGATAACCACGGCGATGCAGACTGTCGCCAGACAGATCAACATTCACCGTCGCCTTGTCGCGATGAAGAAACACATTCACCCGCAAATCCGGGAACTGGCGATCCACCGAGGGTCGCTCACCGGTCTCATGGCGAAACTGGTCACAAATGGCATCCTTCACCTTTTGGGCG
>JAUWLO010000017.1 GCA_030613605.1 Gammaproteobacteria bacterium
CCGGTGGCGGCCCTGGATGACTGCGTTATGGACATCATCGCGGTCTTTGCGGTAGTGGACATAACCATAGTTCTATAGCTATTTTTTTATCGTAAACCCATGAACCCGGCCATCACTTCACCGGTGCCAGCCCAGGACGAAATGGGTATGGATTACATTCCAGTTTATGCCGAAGATGATGCCGGCAGTGATGAGCCTGCCGGTACCGTGAAGATTGACCCAGTAACAGTACAGAACATCGGTGTGCGTACGGCGATAGCGGAACAACGTACTTTGAGTCGACACATTCGTGCCGTGGGTCGCGTCGCGTACAACGAGGAACGTCTGTCTCGTTTGCATCCTAAGACCAAGGGTTGGATCGAAAAATTACGTATCGATAAAACCGGCTCACCAGTCAATAAGAATGACATCCTACTGAGTATTTATGCACCGCAGCTGGTATCCAGTCAGGAGGAATATCTGTTGGCGCTGAAAAACCAACAAGTTTTGGCGGACAGTCCCTTCGAGGATATCCGTCAGGGTGCCATTGATCTGGTGAAAACGTCACGCCAACGTCTGGAATTCCTGGATATGCCCGAACATCAAATTCGTGAGCTGGAGCGGACAAAAAAAATCAAAAAGTACATTCATATTCACTCGCCCTTCAGTGGCATTGTGATGAAAGTTGGCGCCCGCGAAGGCCAGTACGTTACTCCTAAAACTGAACTTTATATGTTGGCCGATTTATCCAAGGTGTGGGTGTACGCCGATATTTATGAATACGAATTGCCCTGGGTGACGGTGGGTGATTCGGTAGAAATGCAGTTGACCGGTGTGCCAGGCAAAACCTTCAAGGGTCGCCTTGCGTATATTTATCCCTATGCCGAGGCCAAGACTCGCACGATAAAAGTGCGTCTTGAATTTCAGAATAAAGACTTGTTATTGAAGCCTGATATGTTTGCCGATGTGTTCATTCACGCCAGCCGACAAATCGATGCGGTGGTGGTTCCGGCAGAGGCGGTGGTGCGTTCGGGTATACGTGAACAGGTCTTCGTCGTACGCGGTCCCGGCAAGTTTGAGCCGCGCGAAGTGAAACTCGGTGTGACCACCGACGGCATGACGCAAATCATGGAAGGCGTGAAAGCGGGTGAAGAAATTGTTTCTTCAGCATTATTCCTCATCGATTCCGAATCCAAATTGCGTGAAGCCACGGCCAAGATGTTGGAAGCCAGGACTCCTGCTTCTGCACCCGAACCCGCCGAGACGGATGCGGATATGAGCGACATGGAAATGGACGATATGGACATGTCCGACATGGACAAGGTGAATGACCCCGAAGGGGGGAGGGAGGGTGCTTTGGGAAATATGAGCGACAGCGGCGGGGAGCATAACCATGATTAGGAGTATTATTGAAGGCTCGTTGCGCAATAAATTTCTGGTTTTTATCGCCACCTTCCTGTTGATTGTAACTGGACTGTTCGCACTGAAAAACACCGCGCCGGATGCTATTCCAGATCTGTCGGATGTGCAGGTTATCGTCTTTACCGAATACCCCGGTCAGGCACCGCAGGTGGTGGAAGATCAGGTCACCTATCCGCTGACCACCGCGATGCTGTCGGTGCCCTTTGCCAAAGTGGTGCGGGGTTATTCCTTTTTTGGCCTGTCTTTTGTTTACATTATTTTTGAAGACGGTACTGATATGTACTGGGCGCGCTCGCGGGTGCTGGAGTACCTCAATTATGTGGGCGGCCGTTTGCCCGATGGGGTGAATCCGGCACTGGGCCCGGATGCCACGGGTGTTGGCTGGATTTACGAATACGCGTTGGTGGACAAAACCGGCAAACATGATCTGGCGGAACTGCGTTCTTTGCAGGACTGGTATCTGCGTTATCCGCTGCAAACCGTGGACGGCGTTGCCGAGGTGGCCTCGGTGGGTGGTTTCGTCAAACAGTATCAGGTTGAAGTGGATCCCAATGCACTGGCGGCCTACAACATTCCGTTGCAGAAAGTACGCATGGCGATCAAACGTTCCAACAGCGACGTGGGCGGGCGCTTGATCGAAATGTCCGAGACCGAATACATGGTGCGCGCCAAAGGTTATCTGCAAAACATCGATGACCTCAACAACATTCCGGTGGGAGTGGATGGGCGCGGCACGCCGATTCGCCTGCGTGACATCGCCAATGTACAACTGGGCCCGGAACTGCGACGCGGTCTGGTGGAGTTAAATGGCGAGGGTGAGGTGGCCGGCGGTATTGTCATCATGCGCTCCGGCGAGAACGCCTTGTCCACCATCGAGGGCGTGCGCAACAAACTGGCTGAACTGCAAAAAGGCCTGCCCGATGGGGTGGAGATCGTTCCCACTTATGATCGTGGCGATCTGATCGAACGCGCGGTGGATAACCTCACGGAAAAATTGGTCGAGGAATTCATCGTGGTGAGTCTGGTGTGCATTATCTTTTTATTGCATGCCCGCTCGGCACTGGTGGCGATTATCACTCTGCCCATCGGCATCCTCATGGCCTTTATCCTGATGCAATGGCAGGGACTCAATACCAACATCATGTCATTGGGAGGAATTGCCATCGCCATCGGCGCCATGGTGGATGGCGCTATCGTGATGATCGAAAATGCCCACAAGCATCTGGAAAATGCGGTGAAAAAGAAGGGTGCGGAGCTGGACAGCGCGGAGCGTTGGCGGGCGGTGACCGATGCCTCCAAAGAGGTCGGCCCGGCGCTGTTTTTTTCGTTGCTGATTATTACGGTTTCCTTCCTGCCGGTGTTTACCTTGCAGGCGCAGGAAGGCCGCCTATTCTCCCCGCTGGCCTTCACCAAGACCTATGCCATGGCTTCGGCGGCAATTTTGGCGATTACCCTGGTGCCGTTGCTGATGGGGTATTTTATCCGCGGCAAGATCATGCCCGAGGCCAAAAACCCGGTGAACCGGCTGCTGCATTTCCTGCACACGCCGACACTCAGCCTGACCATGCGCTGGCGTAAAATGACCTTGGTGGCGGCTCTGACTTTGGTGGTCATTACAGTCTGGCCGATGTCTCAACTGGGCAGTGAATTTATGCCGCCACTCGACGAGGGCGACATTCTTTACATGCCCACTACCTTCCCGGGCATTTCCATTACCAAGGCCAAAGAGTTGTTGCAGCAGACGGATAAAATCCTCAAGACCTTTCCCGAGGTGGTGTCGGTATTTGGCAAGGCCGGGCGTGCCGAGACCGCCACGGATTCAGCGCCGCTGGCGATGCTCGAGACCATCATCCGTCTCAAACCTCGTGAGCAGTGGCCTGATCCGAGCAAGACCACCAAGGACCTGATGAACGAAATGGATGCCGCCATTCAGTTCCCGGGACTGGCCAATGCCTGGACTCTACCCATCAAGACTCGCATCGACATGCTGTCCACAGGCATCAAGACGCCCATCGGCATCAAAGTCAGCGGGCCTGATCTCAATGTGCTGGGTCGTTTGTCCGTGGAAATTGAACGGGCCATGCAGACCATTCCCGACACCCTGTCCGCCTTTGGTGACCGGGCCGTGGGGGGTTACTTTTTGGATTTTGATATCAATCGCGAGGCGGCGGCACGTTACGGTCTGACCACGGGTGACGTGCAGGATGTCATCAAGTCGGCCGTGGGCGGTATGCAAATTACCCAGACGGTGGAAGGCCTTGAGCGTTATCCGGTGAGTCTGCGTTATCCGCGTGAACTGCGTGATGATCCGGAAAAACTCAAGCGGGTGCTGATCCCCACACCCACCGGAGTACAGATTCCGCTATCGCTGGTGGCCGATATTCAGTTGCGCCGTGGCGCGCCGGTGATCAAAAGTGAAAATGCCCGACCCAATGCCTGGATCTATGTTGACATCAAAACCTCGGACATTGGTGGTTATGTCGCGCAGGCCAAAAAGGTGCTGGAAGACCAGGTGCAAATGCCGCCCGGTTACACCGTAATTTGGTCCGGTCAGTTTGAATACATGGAACGCGCTGCCGAGCGTCTGCGCATCGTGGTGCCGGTAACCTTGCTGATCATCTTTCTTTTGCTGTACTTCAACTTCCGCAATCTTTACGCGCCGGTGGTGGTGATGTTGTCCATTCCGTTTGCACTGGTGGGCGGCATCTGGATGATCTACTGGTATGGTTTCAATATGTCGGTCGCCGTGGCGGTAGGATTTATTGCCCTGGCGGGCGTGGCCGCAGAGATCGGGGTGCTGGTGCTGACCTTTATCAACCAATCGGTCGCGGAGTACCGTCATCAAAAGGGACTGGAACAGGGCAAACAGCATGCCGTTGCCATGCCGTTGAGCGCAGAGGAGATCACTGCCGCGGTGCACAGAGGCACCTCGGAACGTGTGCGTCCCATCGCCATGACCGCAGTGGCCATTATCTCCGGCCTGCTGCCCATCATGCTGGGCAGCGGCACGGGCTCAGCGGTGATGCAACGTATCGCCGCCCCCATGGTGGGCGGCATGGTAACCACCACGCTGCTGTGTTTACTGGTGCTACCGGTAATCTATGGTTGGGTATTACAGTGGCAGGAAAAAAGGGCACATCAGGATTAAAAAAGTGAGTTTATATTTACCAAGTAAAAATACTTATAACGTGTCTTAGAAAATGGGTCTGTGTATGCCCAAAAATAACTAGATATACAAAGGGTGAAATCTATTATTAGTTAAATGCGAATCGCCGCTGTGTTGGATTGTAAAACACAACCATTATTACGCAACTATTGCTGCCTGGCACGCAGCGCTTAAGGAGAACGGTATGAATTTTAGAAAAGTGACGGCCATTTTTCGGTGTGACTCCTGTGAAAAGGTTGAGAGGAGACTACAAGCAATCGGTGTACACGGGTTCAGTGTTAGCAAGGTAAAGGGTTATGGTGAGTACGCGGATCTCTACAGCAACGATTGGTTGGTGACTCATGCCCGCATTGAAATATTTACCGAAGAGTCCAAGGTGGAGGAAATTGCTGAAACCATTATGGAGGCAGCCCATGTTGGCGTGGAAGGTGACGGGATTATCGCTGTCCTTCCAGTTGAAAAACTCTACCGAATTCGTACCCGCAGTGAGGTCAAGCCCGGCGAAGTTTAGGACCCCTTCAAAAATCATTGCGCATATTTAGAGTATGCAAGAGATAAAATTCAGCATCGATGATATTGAAATGGAGTTCGATGCTGCAGATTATTTAATCATTGCGAATGACCGCTCTTACCTGATTTAACTTGATTGATAAATAAATCTGAACGTCTGCAATCGCTGCATAGGAGTCATTCATATAGGTTCCAGGGCAGTAACTAAGCCAATTTGATGTAGTGAACGACCGGTATATACTGAAAGCGGACATTATTGTGCTGATAGCAATCAGTGATATTCGCCCAAAAGCAGTCATTGGTGCCAACCGTATAATCAACTGTTAGGCCGCAATGCAATTCAGAAAAATAATGGAAAATCCCATGAGGACCTGCGGCGGAAATATCGTAGTTACAATTGTGATTCTAATCGTGCTCGTGGCGGCCCGCGCAGGTGTGGCTGCCGAACGCTATGCTGGTCCCATGATCGACGCACACGGTCATCTCGGCGCATCATTCGACTGGGATATGATACGCAAGGTCATGGGTCGCAATAACATCTCGCGGCAGATCGTCATGGCGCGCTACTACCCCGGCCCAGCCGGCGATGCTGATCGCCCTGGAAACGACGAACTTGCAGTGGAACTCGCGGGCAAATACCCCGGCCGTTTCTTTCCTCTTGTCGGGATGCAGAGGCCGGAACTCACGGGGGCGAACAAGTGGCTAAATCCCGATGCGGCTGTCGAGGCAATCCTGAACGAGGTCGAGGCAAAGCTTGCCACGGGTCACTTCAGGGGTATCGGCGAGGTCATTGTGAAGCACTTTGCTTACTCATCCGGGCGACACGCCGAGCTGGAGAACCCGATTTACTCCCCCTTCATGCAGCGCCTGAGCCAGATAGCCGCCCGCTTTAACGTGCCCATTGTTCTCCACATGGAAGGGGCACCGCATCTAGTTAATGACTTCGCTCGTCTCCTTCGAGAAAACTCTCGGGTCCGATACGTCTGGGCCCATAACTGCGGTCGTAGCAAGGCGCCCGTCATCCGAGCCATGCTGGAGAATCACCCAAACCTCTATTGTGACCTCGCTAGCATGACCAACGTGGGAAAGTCGGGTTACGGAATTGGCTGGCCGCGGATGGAGGAGTACAGCTCGCTGATAGAGAAGAACGGTGTGCTGTTTCCGGAGATGCGCGAGGTATACGAGGCCTTTCCGGACCGCTTCATGATCGGTATGGACGTGGCCCACGCACGCGGCATGAACCCCAAGAACTATGGCCGGCGGGCTAGACGCTTCCGCGAGCTCCTTGGGCAGCTCACACCGCAAACTGCGGCCGCGTTCGCCGAACGCAACACCATGAGAATCTTCAAGTTGAAACGATAAGGGAGAGGAAGTCCTGGAACTCAGGTCTTCGGTAAGCTTAGGAAGCTGTTATTGAGCGAAGCCTAAGTTGGTGCTTCAGACCGATCTCTTAACAGCGACGGCTGAGCTTGATGTTGAATGTCTGCTTTTGGGTAATTGAGCTAATTCCATCCACAAAACACCAACGTCCGCTTTCGCTGCATAGGAGTCATTCAGAGAGTTCCAGGTCAGTAGCTAAGCCAATTTGATGCAGCGAACGACCGGTATATATAGAAAGCAGACGTTTTCTGGATTGGCCTTGCTTATAGTAAACAACTATATTATCTGGATATTAAGGTAGCTGATTCCTATGGGTAATTTGGTAAACAAATATATTTATCAATTCCCGCTCAAATCGCGCCGTAAGTCTTTGATTTGTGGTTTCATCAGTAAACGACTTTATTAAACAGTCACAGTGCTGATCCGAAGAAAGACATTCTATCGTTTATATATTCCGTTTTGCATAAGCAGCATATATTGTGATGTTCGTTGGTATTTCACGTCTATATGACGAAAAAATGACGGGTAATTTTGAATTAAGACCAATATGACAGGGCTCAATGTCATAAAACGGTAACATTGGCACAGTCTAATAGCACCATGCTTATTAGCCCCAAAGGTTTGGTATGAGTGACAGCACTATATTGGTAGTGGAAGACGAAGCTGCGATTCGTGACATGATTGGCATGAGTCTGGAGCGGGCGGGTTTTCGATGGTTTCCGGCTGCCAGTGTGGAAGAAGCTCGCGCAACTCTTATGGATCACTCTCCAGACCTGATTCTGCTCGACTGGATGCTACCAGGTGTCAGTGGTCTGGATTTTGCCCGCCAATTGCGTCGTGATGACAGTACCCGTGATTTGCCCGTGATTATGCTGACTGCACGAGATGCTGAAGATGACATGATTCGTGGTCTGGAGAGCGGGGTAGACGATTACCTGACCAAACCTTTTTCTCCCAGAGAATTGATTGCCCGTATCAATGCCGTGTTGCGGCGCGTGGCTGGTCATGGCGATGATGCCCCCATCACGTTGGGCAAACTCACTCTGGATCCCACCAGTCATCGAGTCAAAGTGGGGGAAGAAAAGCTGACCCTGGGGCCAACGGAATTTCGCCTGTTACGTTATTTTATGCAACATCCTGATCGAGTGTTTCGTCGCGATCAGTTGCTGGACCATGTATGGGGACGCAGTGTGTACATTGATGATCGTACCGTGGATGTGCATATTCGCCGCTTGCGAAAAGCACTTGAACCCCATGGTGTGGATGTGATGATCCAGACGGTGCGTGGAACGGGTTATCGGTTTTCTCTTCAACCTTAGGTGGTGCAGGAATAGTGTCCAATCCCTGGATTCGTGAGTTGTGGCGCATGGCCGTGCTTTTTGGCAGTGCGCTGCTGTTTGGCTGGTGGTTGGGAGTGCCCCATGGTGCATTTACGTTGGCGCTGATAATTTATCTTGGCTGGCATCTCTATAATCTTTATCGACTTGAGCGCTGGTACTACCGTCGTAAAAAAACCTTACCACCTGATGCGCCAGGCATCTGGGGTGAGGCTTTTCATCACATCTATCAACTACAGAAGAGTAACCGGCAACGTAAAAAACGCCTGAGTTCTATTTTATCTCGGTTTAAAGAATCCACCGCCGCCATGCCTGATGCCACGATTGTATTGTCGGAAGATGACAATATTGAATGGTTTAACAAGGCGGCAAAAACGTATCTGGGGCTAAAAACAAAACAGGATGTTGGGCAACGCATCGACAATCTGATCCGCAATCCTCGTTTTGTTAAGTTTTTGTCACGCGGTGATTTTTCCGAACCGCTGGAATTGCCATCGCCACTGGATGATGAGCGAACGTTTGCTTATCGAGTAGTGCCCTACAGTAAAAACCAGAAGCTACTGGTGGTGCGCGATATTACCCGGATTAAACGCCTGGAACGTATGCGCAGTGATTTTGTGGCCAATGTTTCCCACGAACTGCGCACGCCGCTTACCGTGGTATCTGGTTATCTTGAAAACATGATAGATGATCAGGAAAGTAGTGCGGATTACTGGAAAAAGTCTCTGTATCAAATGCAGGGGCAGACCGCGCGCATGACACGCCTGGTTGAAGATCTGTTAATGCTTTCAAGACTGGAAGATGAAGAAAGGCCTCTGTTGCATGACATGGTTGCCGTACCGGCAGTGCTAACAGCATTGATTGAGGATGCCAAAATCTTAAGTGGTGAGAGGAAACATCATTTTACTCTGGAGTGTGATCAGGCGCTTTGGTTGCGTGGTAGTGACAAAGAACTCAGTAGTGCCTTCTCAAACTTGTTGTTTAATGCAGTTAACTATACTGCTAAGGAAGGTCGCATTGACGTGCGCTGGTTTCAGAAAGAAAGCAAGGTAATTTTTGAAGTGCAGGATAATGGCTTAGGGATTTCTCCAGCTCATGTTAGCCGTATCACAGAGCGTTTTTATCGCGTTGATGCAGGGCGTTCAAGAGAGGCGGGCGGCACAGGTCTGGGTCTGGCGATTGTGAAGCATGTGCTAGACCGGCACGGTGCAACACTGGAAATTGACAGTTCTCCCGGTGAGGGTAGTACCTTTCGTTGTGTGTTTCCGGAGTCTTTGGCAGTTCACCGGGATTCATAATAAACCTGATTATGACTGAATAATGCAGGTTATATGACCTGTCATGAAATTGTCATATAAGGTTCACTTTATTGTCACAATTCATCGCCATAATTCTGAGCAAGTCTTTGACTAAATGAGCCAAAGATATTTTTTATACAAATGGAGAATTAATAAATGAAGATCAAAGCACTTGTTTCAGCGCTTGGATTAGCTTCAGTGGTAGTTACATTAGGTGCTGCATCAAGTGCAGCATTTGCTGGCGCAAAACTGGACGCAAACCTGCCTGTTTACCAAAAATCTAGCGGTGTATCTGGCAACCTTTCAAGCGTGGGTTCCGATACGTTGGCTAACCTGATGACGTTATGGGCCGAAGAATTCAAACGTGCTTACCCGAATGTGAATATTCAAATCCAGGCAGCGGGTTCTTCTACAGCACCACCCGCATTGACTGAATCGACCTCTAACCTGGGTCCCATGAGTCGTAAAATGAAAAGCAAAGAAATTGCTGCTTTTGAGAAAAGATATGGTTACAAGCCAACTGCCATTCCGGTCGCAATCGACGCCCTGGCTGTTTATGTTCATAAAGATAATCCCATCAAAGGCATGACCATTGCAGATGTGGATGCGGTGTTCTCCTCGACGCGTAAGTGCAGGGGGAAGAAAGACGTAAAGTCCTGGGGTGACCTGAATATGACAGGTTCCTGGAAAAATCGCAGTATCCAGATTTACGGACGCAACTCTGTTTCAGGAACTTACGGCTACTTTAAGAAAAAGGCCTTGTGTAAAGGCGATTTCAAAAACAACGTTAACGAGCAACCGGGCTCTGCTTCTGTGGTGCAGTCTGTTTCCAGCTCATTGAACGGCATTGGTTATTCGGGTATCGGTTACAAAACTTCCGGTGTGAAGGCTATACCTTTAGCGAAAAAACCAGGAAAACCTTTTGTTGCTGCAACGCCCGAGAATGCAGTTAGCAAAAAGTATCCTCTGTCACGTTTCCTGTATGTTTATGTGAACAAACATCCCAATAAGCCGTTGGCACCATTGGAGCGTGAATTCATTAAGCTTGTGTTGTCCAAATCGGGTCAGCAAGTGGTTATCAAGGATGGTTATATTCCATTACCCAGTAAGGTGGTCAACAAGGCCTTGAACCGCATCAAGTAGTTTTCTTACGCCAGCTTATTAACCTCGCAGTATCAGGAGCCCCGCATTTGCGGGGCTTTTTTTTGATCAAGAATTTGAACATGGATGTTCTTAATAAACAGTGTCATTAAAAATTCATTTCAGGGTAATCATTTGTTCATATTCCATTATTAAAATCCTTTCCTGAAAACAGTAAATAGCAAAAGGAGAAGAATATGTTTTTTTATATTAAAGAATGGCCCGATGAAACAGCTACGTTGATGGCTAAAAATGGTGCTGTGTTGTGGACATTTCACAGCGTGGAAGAGGCGCAACGGGTTTGCCGGGACTGGTACCAGATCAGTGAGGAGAGTGACGATTGTTGTGTTGATGAATTTAATTCGGATGGGGCAAGTCTCGACCCAGCATGTGGAACTTGCGCGGTAGCTTAGCCGTATTACACCGAGTAAATAATTGCACCGTTGCCTAAAGGTTATTTAAAGTAAGTACGGGAGTGACGGGGCTGATTTCAGGCTGTGATATTTGGGTCATGACCGGGCCAGATAATATCCGGGTATTACCATAACCCATTGTTTTGTTTGTAGTATTTTACTGTCACAAAACTGTCATAAAGCTCCTTTATCATTGTCGGATGTCCAGTCTCCAGACCTCTGTTTTCCCGCCTCTCGATAGCCCTGAAAGCCAGCGTCGGCGCCGCTGGCGCATGCTCAAAGATCGGTCGGCATCTTACGGCGTGGCGATTGGTGGCCTCAGTGTTGTTATCGCCATTGTGCTGATCTTTTTCTATTTGATGTATGTGGTATTGCCGCTGTTTTCTTCGGCATCAACGGAACGTGTAGCAGAGTATGACTTGCCTGGCGAAGGTGGTGCTTCTCTTTATCTGGCCATGGAAGAGCAGGCAGAGATTGGTTTTCGGTTGACCAAAACGGGTAACGCACACTTTTTTAATGTCCGTAATGGCGATTCAATTGATGACATCGTGCTGGAAATCCCCCCCGGTGCTGAGATCAGTAGTTTTGCCGCCGGTGAGCAGGAGACAACACGGTTAGCCCTGGGGTTTTCAAACGGTAGTGCCCTGATTGCACGTCATATTTACAGGGTGACTTATCCTGATGATAAACGGCTGATTACCCCGGCGATTGTCTATCCGCTGGGCGAAGAACCGTTTGAGATCGACGAGAATGCCGAAGCCCTGATTCATATCGCCTTTCAGGATGGCGAAGAAGAAGCCACTCTGGTGGCGCAGACACAGGATGGTCGGTTGCTGTTGACCCATTTTACCAAGGAAGAATCTTTCACCGACGATCCCCCAGAGCTTGAGCGTTTGCAGGTGACGCTGGATTCGCCAGAGATCAAAATCTTAAAGCTGCTACTCGATAAAGAGCAACGTAATCTTTACATTGTGACCATTGATGGCGGTTTGATTCACATTGATGTGAGCGACAAGGAAGATCCACAGCAGGTACAAAAACTTCATTTGGTGGATGCCGGCCTGCAGGTCACCAGTGTGCAATTTCTGACGGGCGATATTTCATTGCTGGTAGGCGATAGCAGTGGCCGTGTAGTGCAGTGGTTTAGTGTGCGCGATGAACGTGGCAACGAAATACTCACACCCATCCGTGATTTCTCGTTACAGCAGCATAGTGAGAACAAGAGTGCCATCAGTGGTATTGCCTCGGAACATAGTCGCAAAGGATTTGTTGCTGCCGACAACCATGGACGTTTAACAATTTATCACACCACAGCCGAGCGATTGATGCTGAGTGAACAGGCCAGTAGTGTTGCGATTAGCACGGTGGCCATGGCGCCACGTGCAAATGCCATATTGGCAGAGGATGTTGAGGGTCGCTTAAGCTTTTGGCAGGTGGAAAATGAACACCCGGAAATATCGTGGACATCGTTATGGGGCAAGGTGTGGTACGAAAGTTATGAGGAGCCCGTTTACTCCTGGCAGTCATCGTCGGCCAGTAATGATTTCGAACCCAAGTTAAGTATTACGCCGCTGGTTTACGGCACCATCAAAGCGGCCTTTTACGCCATGTTGCTGGCCATGCCATTGGCCATTTTTGGGGCGATATACACCGCCTATTTTATGGCGCCGCGCATGCGTCGTATTGTGAAACCCAGTATTGAAACCATGGAGGCATTGCCAACGGTTATCCTGGGCTTTTTGGCCGGCCTTTGGTTGGCGCCACTGATGGAAGCCAATCTTCCAGGAATTTTTAGTTTATTGATTATTGTGCCGGCGGGTGTACTGTTGTTTGCCTTTACCTGGCACCACTTGCCGTCTCGCATTCGTCACTGTGTGCCGGAAGGCTGGGATGCTGCATTGCTGTTACCCGTCATTTTATTATTAGGCGCCTTTTCATTTGGGTTAAGCGAACCGTTAGAGGCGTTTTTGTTTGGCGGTGACATGCGTGCCTGGTTACAAAGTGAATTAGGTGTTGGTTTTGATCAACGCAATGCATTGGTGGTGGGTTTGGCCATGGGTTTTGCGGTGATTCCCACGATTTTTTCCATTACCGAAGATGCCGTATTCAGTGTGCCCAAACATCTTTCCGATGGATCGCTGGCGTTAGGCGCTACGCCCTGGCAGACCCTGGTGTTTGTGGTCATTCTTACCGCCAGTCCCGGTATTTTTTCTGCGGTGATGATTGGCATGGGCCGTGCGGTGGGTGAAACCATGATCGTGCTCATGGCGACAGGTAACACGCCGTTGATGGACTTCAGTATTTTCCAGGGAATGCGCACTTTGTCAGCCAATATTGCGGTGGAAATGCCGGAGGCGGAAGTGGATAGCACCCATTACCGCGTTTTGTTCCTGGCGGCTCTGGTGTTGTTTGGCTTTACCTTTGTGTTTAACACCCTGGCAGAAATTGTGCGTCAGCGTTTACGACTTAAGTACAGTTCACTGTGATGGCTGTTAGCGATGAACAAAGTAATTCAACAGTTATTAGATGAATGGTTAAGCAATGATTAAACAGTGGTTTAAATCTGGCAGTCCCTGGGTTTGGCTAACGGCCTCCGCTGTGAGCGTGAGCCTGATCCTGGTGTTTGGTTTGCTGTTATTGATTGCAGCACGAGGTTTGGGGCACTTTTGGCCGGCGACGGTGTGGGAATTCGATTACCAGAATCAGAGTGGTGACATGATACGCCTGGTGGGCGAGATTCATGATGAAGAACTGGTTGGTGCCGAAAGATTACGTGATGCAGGAATTGATGTTGCCGGTGACGGTGAAATAACGCGTTATTTACTTAAGACGGGTAACCGTGATGTCAGCGGACAGGATTTTCGCTGGGTTATTGATCCCAAAATACAACGGAGAGAAACGCCAGACACCTTGATGGTGGTGGAGCGTCGTGAGTGGGGTAACCTGTATGGTTATCTCAATGCCGTGCAGGAAAATCAGCAGCCGATAGATGTGGGCGGCGGTGCCTGGGAAAACCTGCAACAGCGTTTGGGCCGCGTGAATAAAATCTTTGCTGAAATTCGCCAGCTGGAAAAGGGTGAGATTGGCGCCATTAACTATGGCCTGGAGCGGTTACGTTTGCGTGAACGTGCGCTGGAATTGAAGGGCGATACGGATTCCGCCAAAAAAAGCGAAATAAAAAAAGAACGAGCAGCGTTTAATGCTGAGTATGAAGGCCTGCAAAAACAGTTAATCGATCTGTATGCAGAGATTAATCGCGATCAGATGATGGTTTCGGTGGCGAGCGGTCAAACCATCATGGTGCCGTTGTCCAAGGTTGTGCATGCCTATCGTCCCAACGATATGTCAGTGTTGGATAAAATGGTTTTTTATGTGAAAAAACTTTGGGAGTTCGTTAGTGACGAACCCCGTGAAGCCAATACCGAAGGCGGTATTTTCCCCGCCATATTCGGCACGGTGATGATGGTGATCATCATGTCCATCATGGTGGTGCCCTTCGGTGTGGTGGCCGCAGTGTATTTGCGTGAATATGCGCGCCAGGGTCCGTTAACGCGTCTGATTCGTATTGCGGTCAATAATCTCGCTGGCGTGCCATCGATTGTGTATGGCGTATTTGGTCTTGGATTTTTTGTGTATTTTCTGGGTGGCAATATTGATCAGTTGTTTTATCCGGAGGCCTTGCCAGCGCCAACCTTCGGGACTCCCGGCCTGATGTGGGCCTCACTGACCCTGGCCTTATTAACAGTGCCGGTGGTGATTGTCGCCACCGAAGAAGGTTTATCCCGCATTCCAAAATCTGTGCGTGAAGGCAGCTTGGCACTGGGTGCTACCAAGGCAGAGACACTGTGGCGTACGGTATTGCCTATGGCCAGTCCGGCCATCATGACCGGGATGATTCTTGCCATTGCACGCGCCGCCGGTGAGGTTGCCCCATTGATGTTAGTGGGTGTGGTTAAGCTTGCACCCACGTTGCCACTGGATGGCAATCTACCGTTTTTACATCTGGATCGTAAATTTATGCATCTGGGCTTTCATATTTACGACGTGGGTTTTCAAAGTCCCAATGTGGAAGCCGCCAGGCCGCTGGTATATGCCACAGCGTTATTGTTGGTGCTGGTGATTGTTGCCCTGAATCTGGTTGCTGTTGCGATTCGAAATCGATTACGTGAAAAATATCGTGCCCTGGAAAACTAGCTGGAAATTATTAAACAAAAGATCTCTTAAAAATAATATTGAATTCGTATTATGAGTAAAAAATTATGAGTGAAATGACAACATCAAGCGCTGGTTCATCAAACAATGAATCACCAAAGGCCACCCCAACCCATGCCATCGACATGAGCAATCTTGGCCGTGGCCGTAAAATTATCAGCCCGGAAGATGCCGAGACCTGTTTGCAAATAAAAAATCTCAACTTGTTCTATGGTGACAAGCAGGCACTGAATGATATTAGTATGGTGATCCCCAAGCAGTGTGTAACTGCCTATATCGGCCCCAGCGGTTGTGGTAAATCCACCTTGTTGCGGTGCATTAACCGCATGAATGATTTAATCGATACCGTGCGCATCGAAGGACAGATTCTTCTGGATGATCAGGATATCTACGATAAAGACGTCAATGTGGCCGATTTGCGCCGACGGGTGGGCATGGTGTTTCAGAAACCCAATCCGTTCCCGAAATCTATTTATGAGAACGTGGCTTATGGGTTGCGTTTGCAGGGTGTTAAGGATCGCCGTTCCCTGGATGAAATAGTGGAAAATTCGCTCAAGAGTGCGGCCTTATGGGATGAAGTGAAAGATCGTTTACATGAAAGCGCGTTGGGTGGGTCCGGGGGCCCGCAGCAGCGACTGGGGATTGCGCGTGCGATTGCGATAGAACCCGAAGTGTTATTACTGGATGAACCGGCCTCGGCACTGGATCCTATTTCCACCCTCAAGATCGAAGAACTGATTTACGAACTAAAAACCAAATACACTATTGTTATTGTCACTCATAATATGCAACAGGCAGCACGTGTATCGGATTACACCGCTTTTATGTACATGGGCGATTTGATCGAGTTTGGCGATACCAATACGTTATTTACCAACCCGAGAGAAAAACAGACGGAAGATTATATTACCGGTCGTTATGGGTAATAAAAAATCAGATTCCTTTTCCTAGCAGAGTAGCATCAGTAGAAAAGAGGCAAGACATGGATAAGAATACAATGGGTCAGCATATTTCACGTCAGTTCAATGTGGAGCTGGAAGAGATCCGCAACAAAGTGATGGCCATGGGTGGCCTGGTCGAAGAACAGATAGAAAATGCCACCATGGCGCTGGTGTCGGGTGATGTTGAGCAGGCCGAAGGTGTCATTAGTCGGGATTATCAGGTTAATGCCCTGGAAGTGGACATCGATGAAGAATCAATCCAGATATTAGCCAGACGTCAGCCAACCGCCGGTGATTTACGGTTAATTGTGGCGGTGATCAAAACCATCACCGATCTGGAGCGCATGGGTGACCAGGCGGAAAAGGTTGCGCGGATGGCGGTACATCTGGCCGATATGGAACGTCCCCGAAATCAATACAGTGAATTGCAACACATGGGTGATCTGGTGCGCAAGATGCTACATGGTGCACTGGATGCCTTTGCACGCATGGATGCTGAAGCAGCGGCGAAGGTCGCACAGGAAGATTTAAAGGTAGATTCGGAATATGACGCCATTATGCGTCAGATGATTACCTTTATGATGGAAGATCCACGCAACGTAAAACGCACCCTGGATACCATGTGGTCTGCACGTGCGCTGGAACGCATCGGCGACCATGCGCGTAATATCTGTGAATATGTGATTTATCTGGTTAAGGGTAAAGATGTGCGCCACATCACCCTGGAACAGATGACCAAAGAGGCGCGCGATTAAATCATTTACGGACTATGCAGCCTCTACAGCAAAAGCGCCATTTTTGCTCGCGGTAGTTGCAGCACTGGCAGTCCTTTTCAGTAATTGTGCGCTGTCATCACCTTTACGCCACGATGCAACACCAAAGCAGGCTTCCGGTTTATTGCATTTCTGATCATCAACAGGAATGTTGAGATCGGTAAACTTACCGGCAATTTTATTGGCAAGTGAAACGGCAGCGTTCTGATCTGTTTCGGGTAATACAAAAATAAAGTCTCCGGAATCCATTCGACCTACAAGATCTGCCCAGCGAAGTTGATCCCGCAAAAGCTGGCTGATTGCCAGTATCATTTTATCCGCACCAACCTGACCGGTAGATTTTTGAATGTTGTCAAGATTCGTGACGGACATGGTGACAATAGAAAGCGGGTTTTCGTAACGACGGCTACGGGAAACCAGGGGTTCTAGCCCCATGGTAATACCGTGCTCGTTTAGTAGGCCACTAATGGGTTCGACGGTATTGTGTTGCTCCAGTTGTTTTGCCAGTTGGGTGCGTTCGCTTCTGAGATGCTCTTCTTCAGTGATATCAATGTAATAGATGGCCTGTTTGTCGTCCTTCACTGGCAGTGGGTAACGCATGATCCAGCGTTCTTTGCCCTTTGAGTCAGGCTTCAACTTATGTGGCCCATTGCGTACCTGTGTCGAGGTAGAGTCTGTGTTGTTGAGCAGGCCTGCTTCTGTGCGCCCGATGCATTCACCGGCCTTTTTCCCGGCCCACTTCTTAACTGTATCATTGCACCAGAGGACTAGGCCTGCATCATCCGTGATGACAATGCCCATGGGGGAGTTTGCCAGGATGTGTAAGCTGGTATCGGGGCTGGGTGTTTCCATATCAAAAATCTCCACAGTGTTCTTGGTGTTAGCG
>JAUWLO010000068.1 GCA_030613605.1 Gammaproteobacteria bacterium
TCTGGTTCTGCATACCATGGCTAGCTCAACCAGCCATACCATAAGGGAAGGCTAATCATACTCAACGCTGTGGTTACAGATACTGCACCCGCATAGGTGCCAACATCAAGATTGAAACGATCACATAACACAATACCTATAACCATACTGGGCATAGCTGCCTCAAGAACCACTGCAGCCCTTAAATCTCCACCCAGCCCCAAAGCATTTGCAAATACAAGCACCAGTGCCGGGATTATTAAAAGACTTATCAGGACTGTTGGAATCAGACCTGGCAATTGCCGCCATCTGGAGCGTTGCCATTCCAGACTTAATCCAAGTGAAATCAACATCAGCGGTACAACCCCTCGCTCAAGCAACCCGAGAATGTCAGCAATAATTTTGGGCATTGGAATATCCAGCCCATTAAGTATTAAGGCTAATAGCAATGCCCATATAGCGGGAATCTTCATTAAGTCTAAATAGGAATAAGAAGATTGGTCTGCCTTACTTCCCATTTTTACGGCAACCCATATACCAATGGTAAATAAAAGTGGAGTACAGGCGAACAAATCATATTGAATGGCCACACTGCGGCCCCATGAACCATAAGTAGCTTCCAGTACCGGTAAACCCAGGTAAGTGGCATTAGGAAATGTAGCTGCCAGTATTAATGCACCAGCCACTGATGATTTTAATTTACATAGCCGACAGGTCAGTGAACTTAATATTAGTCCTATAAAGATACCAAAGGCCGCTGCTGCTGCAATTAGTAAGGAATTAGTACCAAGCTCGGCCCGCCACAATACAGAAAGTACCAGCGCAGGCAAAAGTAGATAATAAACCAGTGATGTCAGTGCCTTTCGAGTAGGCTCTGGATCAAGTCCACCTGGTTTGAACAGTTTCCAGATAACCCCGCAAAGGATTAAAGCAGCCATCTGTAACAGGACATTTAACATGTATTATTTTACTCGACGTTTTCAGGTGGAACGGCTTTTGGCAAAAAAGTGTTCGGTGTAAAACCTATTTCCGTCGTTAATTCACCCTCGAACCAGGCATTGACATGTATTCCACCTTTTTGCTGTCGTACCGTAAAGCCGGGTTGTGCCTGTGGAGTCACCGATTCAAATCGGATGAATTCACCAGGGAACAGAATATCCAGCGTCACCTGCATGGGATAATAACCATCGAGGAATTTCCGGTGAAAGGGACCATTTTTAAGGACAAAATCTCCATCGGGCAATGAATACAGGATACCTACTTCTGCCCTGATACACAGCCTGGCACCTGACTGAACATCCTCAAGCTGAATAGCATTGTCCTCAACCCAGGCCTTTTTAATCCCGGAAAATTTTTCAAGACGCAGATTCTTCATACGCCGATAACGGTACACAATCTGGGTTGCTGGAACCGCATCCAGTTGACTATGGCACTGGATTAAACCTACCCAACCCGTCGATAAGCTGTGTTCATCAATAATGAGGGTATTGTGAGAATGGTGAACAGGTTTATCTGGTCGCTGTGAAAGAAACTCAAGCTCACCCTCATTTACAGCCAGCGCCCTTTCTTCAGCATCATCATTAAACCATGCCTCGATTTGCTCCTCAGTCATTGGTTTGTCAGGAGCGAGGTCGTCAGCTAGCACCGGAAGCCCTGTGCCACTCAATAAAATGGCACAAAGGATGATCTCTATGTTATTTGTTGTATAACGCAACCTAATTCCTCGATTCACGTATTGGTTTGTATATAGCTATACAACTGATTCATACTTAAGTATATCAATGCAATATAGATATGTTATTCATCCACTTACTGCTAAATCACCTTCCATCACCTAGACTATCTGTATGACCGATACTTTGACCGAAAATACACAGACCAGCACTATTATACCTGCTGGCCCGCACACCGTATCCGGTGAAGAAGCTCTTGAATATTTACACTCAACACACCATGGGCTGACAAACCAGGAAGCAGCAAAACGTCTGGAACAATATGGCCACAACACCCTTCCAAAATCTGAACCACCCGGGATAGTCAGTGTTTTTCTGCATCAGTTTTCCAGCCCCCTCATTTATGTATTAGCAGCCGCCGCTCTCTTATCAATAATCATCGAGGAATGGTCTGACGCAGGCTTTATCATGGCGGTATTGCTGATAAATGCCATTATCGGTACTACTCAGGAGTTTTCTGCTCAACGTGCTGCCACCGCACTGAATAAACTGGTCACAACCCGTTGCCGTGTGATACGTGAAGGTGACGCTTATGAAATTGATTCGGAGCAATTAGTTCCAGGCGATATTCTATTACTTGAATCTGGCGATAGAATCCCGGCCGATATGCGCCTTCTATCTACCAATGATCTGGAAATTGATGAGTCCCTGCTCACTGGCGAGTCTACCGCCGTTTTAAAAAATCCCTCTGCTCTTTACAAAACAGATACCACCGTAGGTGACCGAAGCAACATGACGTTTGCCGGAACACTGGTTAACAGAGGCAGAGGAAAAGGCCTTGTCGTCGCCACTGCATTTACGACCGAGCTTGGTCGCCTGGCAGAAGCAGTGTTAGGCAAACAACCACCCAAAGCTCCTCTGTTAGTACGAATGGAGCGATTCACCCATCGTGTCGCAATGATTGTTGGTGTAGCTGCCCTGATTATGGCCGCTGTTTCATTCAGTCGCGGCATGCCGCTAGCTGAAATATTTTTACTTGCCGTTGCACTTGCCGTTTCTGTTATTCCTGAAGGTTTACCCGTTGCCCTTACCGTTGCATTAGCCGTTGGCATGAATCGAATGGCAAAACGCCATGTCATTATTCGACGCCTGGTTGCAGTGGAAGCATTGGGTTCCTGTACTTATATTGTTACAGACAAAACCGGCACATTAACAGTCAATCAACTGACAGTTCGCCAAATTGTTTTTCCATGCTGTGATGATCCATGGAAAGTAAGTGGTGAAGGTACAAATCCCGAGGGGGAAGTGACTACTCCTGATAGTGTGTCCCAGAAAAATAGCGAGAACCTGATGCAACAATTATGTCAGGCCGCCATATTGCCAAATGATGCTTTTCTTGGACGACGCGATGGCGGCTGGACCAGTCATGGTGATGCAGTTGATATTGCTTTACTGGTTATGGCTCATAAAGCGGGATTTGTTAAAGCCGAGGTTTTAGATCAACACCCAGAACAAGCCAACATACCTTTTGAATCAGAGCGACTTTTTACTGCCAGCCTGAATACTGTTGATAATACTCAGCACATGTATGTAAAAGGTGCGTGGGATAAATTACTCCCTATGTGCACAAATATGGCAAGCCTGGACGGAGACATCCCCGTTGACCATAAATTACTGGAATCCAGAGGACACAAACTTGCTCAGGATGGATTCAGGGTCCTTGCAGTCGCTGCAGGTGTACATACCCTCAAACCAGGCGAAGTATTTTCAGAAGAACACTTAACGGGCTTAACCTTTATTGGTTTTGTGGCAATGATAGACCCTCTACGTTCAGAGGCGCGTGAAGCTATTACCCTTTCCCTGAATGCCGGCATTAAAGTTGCCATGGTCACTGGAGACCACCCGGCAACTGCATTTTCTATCGCCAAAGAACTGGGGCTGGCAGAACATGAAGATCAAATCGTAACAGGGTCGCAGTTAAAACAGGCCATCAAATCAGGGAATATTGATGAGCTAGTAAGAGATGTTCCTGTCTTTGCCCGAGTAGAGCCCTATCAAAAACTGGACATTGTTAAATCTCTGCAACGCGATGGGCATTTTGTGGCGGTTAGTGGAGACGGGGCCAATGATGCACCGGCATTACGGGCTGCACAGGTTGGTGTCGCCATGGGAGAAAGCGGCACTGACGTCGCCAGAGAAACTGCAGATATTATTATTACCGATGACAATCTTCTGTCGCTTGTTGCTGGTATAGAAGAAGGCCGTACTGCCTACGCCAATGTGCGTAAGGTAATCTTTTTACTTATCTCTACCGGCGCAGCTGAATTAGTATTGTTTACTCTTGCTCTTTTCACCGGACAGCCACTTCCACTACTGGCGGTGCAATTACTATGGTTAAATCTTGTAACCAATGGCATACAGGATGTCGCGTTGGCTTTTGAGCCCGCCGAAGGTGATGAACTCAAAAAACCGCCAAGATCACCAGATGAATCGATATTTAATCGTTTAATGATCGAGCGCGTGCTGGTATCAGCGCTTGTTATTGGCTGTCTCGCATTCCTTCTATTTCAATATTTACTTTCTACGGGAATTAGTATCGAACAGGCCAGGAATGAAACACTTTTACTGATGGTTCTATTTGAAAATATCCATGTATTTAACTGCCGATCTGAAACACGCTCAGCATTTCGTCACAATCCACTTCGCAATCCTATACTGTTAATTGGTACTGCAGCAGCACAATTGATACATATCGGCGCAATGTACACACCCTGGATACGAGATGTGTTACAAATACAGCCCGTTCCATTCATGCATTGGCTTGAATTGCTTGGGTTAGCGATGATTTTGCTGATTGTTATGGAGACACATAAGGTAATAAAATCCAGAATACTTAATTCCGCTTAACAGGAATCTTATATGTCAGCCCACTGCTGGTAATCTTCTACCCAAATATCGGCAAACCAGTTAGCATTGGCTTCCGTGTTTTTTTCTTTTACCTGTCTGGAATGTGCCAGCATATGAAACACTTCATGCGACAAGGTATGCACAGCGGCTTGCTCCAAATCATCAAACCTGAATTCTTTCGGCCCTGAGTACCATCCCTGTTGATAATTTCTGGAGGGAATTCTCGCCCAGTGATTGTATGAAAATGGTGGTGCCAGGTTGATATTTACACTGGCGCGCAAGCGATAACCACTTTTAAAAGTCCGTGCGCGAGGTTTGGTTCTTACCGGGTATGTGCAACAACCATGCAACAGGGCTTTTTTATTAAGTGGTAATAATTTAATCGATTCCAGCAAACGAACATCATAGCCTACTAATTTATCGAGAATAAACTTAATGACATGTGGCATTTCTACCCTGTCCGTGATCTGCAACTGCGCAGTAAAATCTTTCATTGTTTACGATTTATTTAACCAGCGCCAACCATTTAGCGACTATCTTCTTTAACAGTCTCTACCTTTAACACCATTCCATCTATTGATAAAACCTTAACTTTTTTATCAATAGCACAGTCAGGTCCACTTACTTGCCAAAAGGAATCATCCACATGGATTTTCCCATATCCATTTTCAATCGGTTCTGTTAAAGGGAAAATGCGTCCAATATATTCTCTGGTACGGGTATTCAGGGTGTCATCCTCTGACTGCGTGGGATGTTTCTGTAACCTGTATCTCCAGGCGGCGATGCTAGCAACGGAGATTACTGCAAATATTAATAACTGGCCTTCCCAACCCAGGTCAGGAATTACCACGAGAATCAAACCAACAACGCCCGCCGATACACCCAACCATAAGAAAAAGGCACCCGGCGCAAATACCTCAAGAACAATTAATACCACCCCTGCAATAAACCAGTGCCAGTAATTTATGGATTCCATCAAAATAATAACTCCTGATTAATATTGACTAACTAGGCTTCTTCACCTGATTAACAAGATCGGCTACACCGCCAATAGCGCCAATAATTCCACTGGCCTCTAATGGCATAAAGATCATTTTGCTGCTTTCAGCCGTACCCATTTTTTCCAGTGCATTGATATATTTCTGAGCCACAAAGTAATTGATGGCATTAATGTCACCGGCAGAAATGGCCTTCGACACCACTTCGGTTGCTTTCGCTTCCGCTTCTGCTAAACGTTCACGAGCTTCCGCATCACGCTTTGCTGCCTCTAAACGTCCTTCTGCTTCGAGTATGGCAGCCTGTTTTGCGCCGGTAGCGCGCTCAATTTCAGCCTGCTTAATGCCTTCCGCCTCAAGTACCACGGCACGTTTTTCGCGCTCAGCTTTCATTTGCTGTGCCATGGCCTGCTGGATATCCTGGGGTGGATTAATATCTTTTATCTCCACTCGTGTAACTTTAACACCCCAGGGATTAGTAGCCTGATCAATAACATTTAACAGACGAGCATTGATTTCATCACGTTTCGACAGCAACTCATCAAGATCCATTGAGCCCATCACCGTTCGAAGGTTCGTCGTACCCAGATTGTGAATAGCATATGTGAGATTGTTTACTTCATAAGATGATTTGGCTGCATCTATAATTTGAAAATAGAGCACGCCATCCACCGACGCGGTGGCGTTATCTTTTGTAATAATTGATTGGCGCTGGATATCGAGAACCTGCTCCATCACGTTAACCCTGTGACCAATACGGTCAACAATCGGTACGATTACATGCAGGCCTGGTTGTAATGTTCTGGTGAACTTTCCAAAACGTTCCACTGTGTATCGATGCCCCTGTGGCACCATTTTTACACCCATAAAAATAACGGTGATAGACAGCCCCACAAGAACCAGCGCGAAAGTACCAAATCCAAATTCAATCATAATAACTGTCTCCTGTTAACAGTATGATGTGCTGCTATATTACGCCAGTCCCAAAAATTGTATATACATAGTGACCGACCATAGTGATCAGTGTTTTGTTCCGACATTCAGCAAAAACCGTCACTCAATAAAAAAGCCCCAATCATTTCTGACTGAGGCTTTGTTTTAGAGGCGCTAGCAAGCGATAAGCGTTACTTTTTAGCGTTTCTCTCTGCCGCCATTTTAATAACTTCTTCAGCCACATTTTTCGGACACGGCAGGTAATGCGAGAATTCCATGGAGAACTGACCACGTCCAGAGGTCATGGTGCGCAAATCACCAATGTATCCGAACATTTCACTCAATGGGCAATCGGCTTTAATGCGCACGCCAGTCACACCCGGTTCCTGTGACTTGATCATGCCACGACGGCGATTAAGGTCACCAATCACATCACCCACATGATCTTCAGGTGTGAAAACATCCACCTTCATGATGGGCTCAATGATTTGTGCACCAGCTTTAGGCATAGTCTGACGGAAAGCGCCCCTGGCAGCGGTTTCAAATGCCACTGCTGAGGAATCAACCGCATGGAAGGCACCGTCAATCAAGGTAACTTTAAGATCAAGTACTGGGTAACCTGCCAGCACACCCTTGTCCAGCATGCCCTTGAAGCCTTTTTCTACGGCAGGCCAGTACTCTCTAGGCACGTTACCGCCCGTTACTTTGGATTCAAATTCAAAGCCGGTACCCGGTTCTGCAGGTTCCATGATGTAGTCGATTTTACCGAATTGACCAGCACCCCCCGATTGTTTCTTATGGGTGTAACTGTCTTCAACGCGCTGGGTAATAGTCTCGCGGTAGGCAACCTGTGGCTTACCTACTTCCAGCTCAATACCGTGAGTACGTTTGAGAATATCGACCTTGATATCCAGATGCAGCTCGCCCATACCCTTAAGGATGGTTTCGCCACTGTCCTGATCCGTTTCAACACGGAATGAAGGATCTTCTGCAATCATTTTGCCAATGGCGATGCCCATTTTCTCGGAACCGCCCTTGTCTTTGGGTGCTACTGCAATGGAGATGACTGGATCCGGGAAAACCATCGGCTCCAGCGTGCCCACATCCTTCATATCGCTCAAGGTATGGCCAGTCTGGGTGTTCTTCAGGCCGATAAAGGCGACAATGTCACCCGCCTGGCAAGAATCCAGCTCAATACGTTCGTCAGCGTGCATTTCCACAATACGGCCAATACGTTCATTCTTGCCCGTGAAGGTATTAACGACGGTATCGCCCTTTTTCAATTTACCGGAATAAACACGGATAAAGGTCAGTGCACCGAAACGGTCATCCATGATTTTGAAGGCCAGTGCACGGAATGGTTTCTCGGGGTCAACAATGGCAACTTTGCCAGTTTCGTTACCATCCTCATCAGTTTCGGGCTGGGGTTTAACTTCCATTGGGTTTGGCAGGTAATCGACCACCGCATTCAGTACCGGCTGAATGCCCTTGTTCTTGAACGCAGACCCACAGTAAGTGGGGAAGAAATCCAGAGCGATAGTCCCTTTACGGATACATTTTTTAATGTCATCGATAGCAGGCTCTTCACCATCCAGGTACTTCTCCATCAGATCATCATCCTGATCCAGCGCCATTTCGATGAGTTTTTCACGCCATTCCTCAACCTTGTCGGTCATATCGGCGGGCACGTCTTCTATCGAATATTTAGTGGGATCACCAGATTCGTCCCATACCCAGGCTTTGCGTGTCAGCAAATCAACAACACCTGTGAAATCATCTTCAATACCAATTGGCAGTACCATGACTAATGGATTTGCACCCAGCACTTTTTCTACCTGCGCTACCACCCGGTAAAAATCAGCACCGATTCGATCGAGTTTATTCACCAGGATAACCCGAGCCACTTCAGACTCATTGGCATAGCGCCAGTTGGTCTCGGACTGGGGCTCAACACCACCAGAACCACAGAACACACCGACACCACCATCGAGCACCTTGAGAGAACGATACACTTCGATAGTGAAATCCACGTGGCCGGGGGTATCGATAATATTCAGACGATGATTGTCCCACACGCATGAAGTAGCAGCGGACTGAATGGTAATACCACGTTCCTGCTCCTGCTCCATGAAGTCAGTAGTCGCAGCACCATCGTGCACTTCGCCCAGTTTATGAATTTTACCGGTAAGCTTGAGAATACGCTCAGTAGTGGTGGTTTTTCCGGCATCAACGTGGGCGAAGATACCAATGTTTCTGTATAGGCTTAGATCAGTCATGTCAGTTCTCTAAAAGGTTTGTAAATATTAGTCTCAAAAAATAAGTTCGCAAATCAGTGCCACATTCCCCAGAAATAAACAAAGAAACACTCAATTTAAGGAAGCTGCCTCGCCTGTTACGAAGCCGAATGCACCAAACCGCCCATTATAACGCAATTTCATGGAATGTGTGCATATTGTGCTGATGTATAGAAATGCTTGCCTGGTACAAATCCAATAGAACCAGAAGCGCATTTTTACGAAGAAATGATAGTCAAACTATTGAAAACAATGATTTGAAGTGAAATCTGGTATTTACACGAATTACAGACATTTTAGCCACAAAACAGCGTGATAACTGTGCGTTGAAGAGATGATTAAACTTACTTAAACTACGGTTATTATCATTATTGACCAGTAATAAGTTATGATTTAATCTCCTTTAGTCGATTTTTGACGATACTTGCTATAAATACCACTTTATTTTAGGGGATAATAATATGAGCCTAGCAATAACGTTTTTTGTCATACTTATGGCAACTGCCTTCCTGGGCATGTTTACCGCGTAAAATCTGTAACTACCCTGCATTAAAATGTAGGGAACATACAGTTCTAAACAAAAGGCCAGAATGATTTTCATTCTGGCCTTTTGTTTAAGATATAAATTTAAACCAATCATAGAACAAAAATTTATTTTATATCTCAAAATAATTCTTTTTACTCAATTCCCTAACTCTCGGCCTTTTGCTTCTTTTCCAGGTTAAAATTTAAATAATCCTTTACCATTTCAAACTCCTCATGCAATTCATTAAGAGTGTCATC
>JAUWLO010000266.1 GCA_030613605.1 Gammaproteobacteria bacterium
AGCGCGTCATCCAGCGTAACCATCCCCGTCACCTGACCCCCGCCTGCTGAGGCAGCAGCTATAGAAGCATTGTCAGCATTCGCCGCAGCGACTATTTCAGTATCAATTGGCAATCCCAGCTTTTGCTGCATTTCACCAATATTTTTCTGCATCTGCTTATAGTTATCCGAACCCTTAGGGAAAATAGCAGCCAGGCGTTTCCAGTATTCCAGCGTGGTAGGGAAATCCTGCGCCTGGTAAGAAGCTGTACCCGCCAACCACAACGCCTTTTGAAGCTGCGGATTAATTGCTAAAGCTTTCTTTGCTAGCTCATACGGACGACCGGCCATATTTCGCCCATTTGCCATGGCCAACGCATCGGCATAATCGGCCAATAGTTCTGGGTTAGAGTCCTGCAACATAGAAGAGGCACGCGCAAAAGTTTTACTGGCCGCGGCGTACTGCTTCATAAAATAATAGGAACGCGCCAACATCACCCAGCTATCAATATCATCCGGCTTGGTTTGCAGATGATCCTGAAGTTTGCGTATTTGCTCTTCAAGAGACCCATCATGCCCTTCAGCCTGTACATTCGGCCGAGCATCTTTTGGATGCAAGCCCGCTTCCCCCGCACCTAACATGTTATACAAGCTCACTGCTAATACAGGAATCAATACGGCAATCACTACCGCTGCCGAACGACCGATCACCCGGTCCATTTGCGACACCGGCTCATCCGCCCCACTTTGTCCACCCTGCAAAAAGCTACGCTCCAAATCATGCTTGGCCATTTCGAACTGCTCTTGCGATAAAATGTTTACCGACAAATCACGCTCAAGTTCGGCTAATTGATCCTTAAAAATCGTGACGTTCAATTCGTCCCGATCAAAAATTTCTTCACTGGTCTGAGCCTGCATTTTTTGAACCAACGGCGGCAATAAAAACAACAACGCCGCCGCAATCAACAGCACGGCAACTACCCAAAACACCATCATGACTTGTCTTCCTTTTGTACAGGCTCGGACTCTAGCAATGCCTTGAGTCGCTCATTTTCTTCCGAAGACAATTCCCCGTCTTTCAGTAATGCAGTACGTTTGCGCAGATTAACCACCAACACCGTCAACCCCGCCAACAACAATAAAAAAGGTCCCGCCCACAACAACATTGTGGTCGGTTTCACTGGTGGACGATAAAGCACAAAGTCGCCATAACGCGTCACCATGTACTCTACGATCTCATCCTGCGACTGACCTCTCTTGACCATTTCACGTACCTGATTTTTTAAGTCAACAGCCAAACCCGCACTTGAGTCCGCAATGGTTTGATTTTGGCAAACCAGGCAACGCAATTCAGCCGATATTTCGTTCACCACTTTTTCCATTTCGGGATCAGCCACCATGGATTTCGCTTCTTTGGCCATCACCAACGGTGCAAACAATAATGAACACACCAACAGCACAATTACTTTTAACGGGCTCATACACAACCCTCCACAGTGTCACGCGTGACCACTTGTTGCGCCGATGCCTGCTGTAGTTTTTTCACCAGCGGCAACACACAATTATCCAATGCAGACGGGGTTACCGGGCCGATCACCTTGTGACGAATAATGCCCTGCTTGTCGATCACAAAGGTTTCCGGCACGCCGTACACGCCGTAATCGATGCCGACCTTTCCTTCGTAATCGATCAGGCTGGCGGTATAAGGGTCGCCCAACTGCGCCAGCCAATTTTTTCCTTCGGTCGGCACATCTTTATAGTTCAAACCATAAATAGGCACGATGTTGGCGCGTGACAATTGCACCAATAAAGGATGCTCGGAACGACAGGCAACACACCAGGAAGCCCACACATTCAACAACCAGACCTTTCCAAGCATCTCGCTGGTAGAAAAATATGCTTCCGGCTCATGCAATTTTTGAAGCATAAACGTCGGCGCTGGTTTATTAATAAACGGAGACGGCACTTCCCGCGGCTTGAGACTTAACCCCATATATAAAAATACCGTAACACCCAAAAAAACCACTAAAGGCACAATATAACGCAACATATTTATTGTCCCTTTTCGGTTGACGAAGCTGGCGCTAATTCACCCGTCGCCGTTTCTGGTGTCGGTGTTTTCACTTTGCGTTTGCGCGAAGCCAGACGATAACGACGATCACTCACGGCGAAGATGCCGCCAATACCCATCAATAATGCGCCACCCCAGATCCAGTCAACAAAAGGTTTGTAATAAACTCGCACACTCCAGGCACCACCGCCCACCGGTTCGCCCAAAGATACATACAAATCGCGGAACAGACCGGTATCAATCGCGGCTTCCGTCATCGGCATGGTTTGCACAAAGTAGGTTCGTTTCTCAGGGAACAATACGGCTTCGGTTTCGCCATCCACGGTCACCAGAATTTGCCCGCGACTGGCCGTGTAGTTTGGCCCTTTGATTTCCGTTACGCCGTCAAAACGGAAAGTGTAATTACTCATAGTGACGGTATCACCCACCTCCATGCGCATGTCTTTTTCCACTTCGTAACTGTTCACCATGGTAACTCCCATGATGAAAACCGCGACACCCAAATGCGCCACGTTCATGCCGATGTAAGATTTCGGCAAACTGGCGATGCGGGACAGCAAACCTGCAGAGGAATTCGCCGCTGTTTTATTCAAGCGTTCATTCACGTTGACCACAATGCTGCTGAATATCCAGAATGACATTGCAAATCCCAGACTGGTCAATGCTGCCCATTCACCCATAATGAAAGGCAAAATCAGCGCCATCACCAAACTCACCGCTGCAGCCCATTTCATGCGGCTGGCCATGTCGGGAAGGCTGGCTTTCTTCCAACGTGCAAGCGGCCCCAGGCCCATGAGGAAAATC
>JAUWLO010000097.1 GCA_030613605.1 Gammaproteobacteria bacterium
AAACATAGTCTTTTAAACCTATTGCAGGCATTACTTAATGTAGGAGATGAGGTTATTATTCCCGCGCCCTACTGGGTTTCATATCCGGATATGGTGACACTGGCCGAAGGTGTGCCGGTTATTGTCGAGGCCAGCATCGACAGTGGTTTTAAGATCACACCCGCTCAACTAGAGGCCAACATTACCCCGAAAACACGTATGGCGATCATCAACAGTCCCTCCAACCCCACCGGGGTGACCTACAGCCATGCGGAATTAAAGGCTCTGGGAGAAGTGCTCGCCAAACACCCCAATATCATTGTGGTGACAGACGACATCTACGAGCACATCAACTGGAACGATGAACCCTTCGCCAACATCGTTACCCTCTGCCCCGATCTCCGCGATCGTTCCGTGGTGCTCAATGGTGTTTCCAAGGTCTACTCCATGACCGGCTGGCGCATTGGTTATGCTGGTGGACCGGAGTGGCTAATCAGTGCCATGAAAAAGATTCAGTCTCAAAGCACTTCTAATCCTGCCTCCATTTCACAGGCTGCGGCACAGGCAGCGCTGGATGGAGACCAAAGTTGCATCGAGACCATGGTGAAGGCTTTCAAGGAACGGCACGATTACGTGGTGGACAGACTCAATCAGATGAAAGGGATACAATGCCTGCCTTCTCAGGGAGCGTTTTACAGCTTTCCGGATTGTCGGGAAGCCATATCAAATCTGGGCCTGGCTGATGACCTGGCCTTTGCCGAGCAGCTCATCACCCAGTCAGGTGTGGCGCTGATACCGGGCACACCCTTTGGTGCGCCAGGCTATATGCGGCTTTCCTTCGCAACCAGCATGGAAAATCTCACCAAAGCACTGGATCGAATAGAAAAGGCTGTAAATGGCTAGTATTCGTCTAAGATGGCCTGCTCTATTGACCATCAGCAGACTCGCGGTTACCATACGACCCGCTTAAAGGTTCCCATTCCCCTGTAGTTCAGTTGGTAGAACACCGGACTGTTAATCCGTATGTCGCTGGTTCGAGTCCAGCCGGGGGAGCCATTTTTAAGTTATTCCGTAGTTCCCTACCGCATTAGCCAATAGTTCCGTTAGTTTCCTGCAGGATCAAGCCCCAACCAACACGTTAAAGGCCGAGCGCTACCAGGCCGAAACTATGAGAGTATGTCATTTAAAATCCTACTGACGCTGCTACTCTCATTTAACTATCCTTCATGAAGCTCTTTTTCTATTATTTTATTGTCATTCTTCTGATCCTCCCCGGATACACCGTTGCCGATGACGCACCCCTCGAAGAAACGTTAGCCAGCGAAAGTTCGGGTTATGGCCCCGAAAGTTATGATGGTGATGAAGAGGAAGAAGACGTAGATGAGGACAAACTTCCCGAAAATGTCATCGCCACCATGTATGAAAACGGCCGCATGGCATTTCTGTTTGGCAAATTCGATATCGCCTTTAAAGCCTGGGAACCACTGGCTAATCAGGGTTACAGCAAAGCCCAGGCCTCTCTGGCATGGATGTATCACACAGGCAATGGCGTTACACGGGATATTCAGCAAGCTGTTGGCTGGTACACACTTGCCGCTGAACAAAATCACGCCATTGCGCAAAATAATCTGGCTGTATTTTACGAAAATGGCATGGGCGTCATCCCTGACGAAAAAACAGCATTCATGTGGTATAAAAAATCAGCGGACTCAGGCTATGCATATGCCCAATACAATCTGGGAAGGCTGTATGCAGAAGGTCGCGGCACCCGAAAAAATATCAAGGAAGCTAAATACTGGTGGCGCAGTGCCTCGCGACACAACGTTAAAAAGGCAACGGAAGCCCTGGCCCTTCTGGAAAGCAGGCCAAAACCTGCCAACAAACACTCTAAAGCCAAACAACCAGTAGCCCACGCCCCATACCATGCCAACCCTGTGGCTAAAGGTCTGGCCTGGGTAAAAAAACAGGCGGTAAACCATTACACAATTCAACTATCTCGCAGCCAGGATCTTGACTGGATATTAAAGCTGGCCGCCTCCGAACAATTGCCTCAGTCTATCACCCAGATTCAGTCAACCAGCCCCAGTGGTGACAAGTGGTACACCCTCATATATGGCAGCTTCTCCAGCTTCCAGAGTGCAGAAGCAGCTCGGAAAGATTTACCACAATCCCTCAAAAAATGGTCACCGAAACTTCGTCGCTTTGGTGAAATCCACCAATTACTCAATAAATAGCCTACATACTGGTATTTACTGCGTAAAAACTGCCCGTTCCTTCTACAAATTTGGCATTAATTGTGCAACTATCCACTAGCTACCTGAATTCGAACAAAAAAAGAGGACGGTACGATGCAAGAAAACCGGAGTGGGTCAGATCGCAGAGCCGGAGAGGATCGCCGCAGTTGGGAGTGTCAGCTTGATTTTCCTTATGTAGACAGTCATGGGACGCTAGTTGTGGAGGATCGCCGTATTATGGTGGAACGTCGTATTGCCTATGCTGAACACATTGAAGGTGATCGCCGCCAGATCCTGAAACGTCAATACGCCAATTAGTTGACGTCAAACCAGCTCTTCAGATGGGGAAATCTCCCCATTTAGCTCAACTGTCACTAAATCTTGTGAACAGACAATCTTTATCAAATTATTCGGGTCTTTCACTCAAAAACTTTCGCTTTTAAAGCTCGTTGCCTCCCCCATAATTAACACATTAGTTATTTAATGGAGAGAGCCAAAATGAGTCTTATGGTAAATGGTGAATTGCGTGAAGACTGGCTGGAATCGGAGCAGGAAGATGGTGCATTTGTCCGCAAGGATTCCCAATTCCGCAACTGGATAACTGTTGACGGGCAAGCAGGCCCAACGGGTAAAGGTGGATTCAAGGCCGAGCCAGACCGTTACCACCTGTATGTGTCTTATGCCTGCCCCTGGGCACACCGCACGCTTATTTTTCGGCAATTAAAAAATTTAGAAAATATTATTTCTGTTTCTGTCGTGCACCCGGATATGGAAGATGATGGCTGGAAATTTTCCGAGTTCCCTGGCGCAACATCAGACTACATTAATGATTTTAATTTTTTACACCAAACATACACGCTTGCTGACTCTAATTACTCGGGCATCATCACCGTACCGGTTTTATGGGACAAACAGCAAAATACGATAGTGAATAACGAATCATCAGAAATTATTCGCATGTTCAATAGTGCCTTTAATAACATTACTGAAGATAAAGTCGATTACTATCCAGAACCATTACGTACCGATATTGATGAAATTAATGAGTTGGTATACGACAACATTAACAACGGTGTTTATCGATGCGGCTTTGCCAAAACACAAAAATCCTATGAACATGCTTTTGACAAACTCTTTGCATCACTTGAGCTGATAGAAAACCGGCTTTCTTCCCAACGTTATTTGTCAGGCTCACAAATCACAGAAGCGGACTGGCGTTTGCTACCCACTTTATTGCGATTTGACCCGGTTTATGTCGGTCACTTTAAATGTAATCTGCGCCGAATTGCGGATTACCCAAATCTATCAAACTACCTGCGCGATCTTTATCAGCAACCCGGCATTGCTGATACTTTTAATCTGGAGCATATAAAAAGACATTATTACAAAAGCCATGCTTCAGTTAACCCGACGCGTATTGTTCCTAAAGGACCAGAGCTTAATTATGACGCCCCACACAACCGTGATCGTTTCTCCTGAGACGACAATGTCTTATAACAAATAATCTAAAGGGTAATTATGATAAATAATCCAACAGTAACCCAGGCAATCGAAACCATGGAAGGTGATAAGGTGATCGTAAAGCGCCTGTTTCCAGTTGCCGGGTTAAGAAACCATGATCCTTTCGTTTTATGGGATCATTTTGAAGTGGCTGCAGGCAGTGGATTCCCTGCGCACCCACACCGTGGTTTTGAAGCCATAACGTATTTATTTTCTGGTGAAATGGCACATGAAGATAATCTTGGCAACAGTTCCATTATCGGACCGGGGGGAGCTCAACGATTTACAGCAGGTAAAGGTATTGTTCATTCAGAAATGCCTGGCAGTGATGAGCCCGCTCGAGGAATCCAGTTATGGATCAATCTACCAAAACGTCTAAAGCACATCGATCCTGATTATCAGGATGCTTCTGCTGATGAAATCACCAAAAGAGAAGTCCTGGATGAAAGTGGGCGAAAGGTAATCATTCGCAGCATCGTTGGTGAAGATGGGCCTATCCAGCTACAAACTTCGGTTGTCTACTACGAACTTATTATGGAAGCTGGCAGCTCTTACCAATGGACGCCACCTGAAAACTACAGTGGCCTGATTTATATCGTCAATGGAATTGCAACCGTCAACGAGATACAACTTAAACCTGGTGACTCCCTTCTTTTTGAAGAAAACACAAACCAGCCAGAAGCTCTTCTTTTTTCATGCAAAGAAGACTCAACTATAATGGTGTGTTTTGGAAAACCTCACGGTGAGCCAATCTTGCAACGTGGCACTTTTGTCGATTAAACCAGGAACGATTGATTTTGGCTGTGGCACCCAGAAACAGTATCAATGCCAACTATGCCGTAATGAATTGTGTTTCCATCATATTGCCATCGGTGTCTATATGAACTTCCTGTACATTATCCATACGCGTCAGTATATAACCGACCATCAAATGGGTCAGCGTTTCATTTTCAGCATGTATTGAATCTGCTATCCGATCCGCCGCAATTTGGCAGCGCTGTAATTGGGTAGGGTTTTCCACCCAGTCACGGCTCATCATCCAGCCTTTATCCATATCCTGATCCATTTTAGTATAAAATGATTTTCCTTCTTCAAGGACGCCCTTTGTAACAACGACAGAATAAATATTACCGTCCATAAAAACCTTTAAATCCACAACATATCTCCAGTTAAATACTTTCAATCACATTAATGTACATTGCCAATTTCTGGTATAACGCGTCATTTCCAATTCTGATATAACGCGTCATTTCCAATGGTAAATTGCTTCGACAATATTTCCATTACCGTCATATTTCACCTGATCACAGAGCGACTGTATTAACTGCATCCCCCTGCCTGAATGGGTTATATTATCCTCCAGTGCCGTGCGTTTAGCACGGTAGTCAAAACCCTTACCGCTATCCTCAAAACGAATAACAAGCTCTCCACCTCCATCTTTGGGGCTGTGCTTTATATCTATTTTGATTTTCCCGGTCACCAATTCACCCAGCTTTGATTGCCGCTCCGTATAATAACGAGCGAAACCATCTGCGGTTTTTTTAAGATCCGAATCAAGTTCTAAAATACCGTGTTCCAGCGAATTGGAAAAAAGCTCTGAAAATACTGTATACAGTTTTTGTCCTTTCCCTCTAAACCCCTGCAAATCATTGACCGATTGAATAAGTAACGGTAAGGGATCAAAGTGTCGGATAATATTCGCGTCTAACTCCATTGATAGCGACCAGCTAGAGGGCGGATACCCCTCAGAAAAAACCAGAGAAGATTTCAAGTCCACCATTGACTCGAGTAGCTCCTGTTGATATTGCAACTCAATCATCGCTACATCATCATGCTGCTCACCACCCGCCTGAAATTCTTTCAAATTATCATAAATTTCATTAAATAAAATTCCAGGATTTTCATTTTTCTCGAAGACTTCGCCCAGCCGTCCACGCCCATACATATGGCCATCCGGATTTACTGTTTCGGTAACTCCATCTGAATAAATGTACACACGATCTCCTTCATGCATTTCCACTACATCCACACGTCGACTGAAACTATTGCCCCCAGCGATACCTAATGGGAGATGTCGCGGCTCAATCTCTTTGGTGATTTTTTTCTCGTATTCACTGTAAATTAATACCGGCGGAATACCACCGTTCCAGATAGATAACGTGTGGGAGCTTGGATTCATCTCTATCATGCAAGCAGCAAGAAACATATCAACTGGCAGGATAGCCATTAATTTCTCATTAATTTCAGCAACAATTTCCGGCACAGAAAAGCCTTTAGCCGTCATGCCATAAAATACGCTTGAAACAGGCAAGGCCCCGGTGGCGGCCGCCAGGCCATGGCCTGTAAAATCACCCAGCAACACATGTAAGCCACCCGATGGTTTAGGAGCAACCAGCAATATGTCCCCGGAAAAAAGTGACATAGGAGACAACATGGAATTTATATTAGGAAGATCCAGCGAACCTGTTTCAACAATATTACTGAATAACTTGCTCGCCAGTTCACGTTCACGATCAAGACGTTTTTGGTGACTGGCTAATTCATTGCGTTGGCTTTGAACGGTATTGTATAGCTCCCGAATCCGAAGCAGTGCATCTATTCTTGCTTTGAGTAAAACATGATTATAAGGCTTGGTCAGGAAATCATCGCCGCCGGACTCGACACATTTTGCCAAACCTTCACTATCAGACGTCGCCGTGAGAAAAATAATTGGAACAAACATCTCGCCACTTTTGGCCTTAATGATCTGGGTTGCTTCGTAACCATCCATGTTTGGCATTCTAATATCCATCAATACCAAATCAGGTTTCTCACGCTCAAATATTTCAACTGCCTGCAAACCATCGTCTGCCAGCAGCACGTTAAATCCCTGTTTATCAAGAATAGCCTGGAGAACGAAACGATTTGGAATATCGTCGTCCGCCACGAGAACCGTCAGGCCTGTGTTTTTCATTGAAACCCTGACAGGTTAATCATAATAATCAGATAAATGTTATCAACAAGAAAAATGATGTTTCGCTTGTAGTAGATTATTGATTGCAGAAAATGCGAAAAATAGAAATTTTCGATGGGTAGATTTTATGCCATAGAAAACAGACTTTGGAAATTGGCCACGGTCAGTATATTTTTAATATCCGCCGAAGAATTAGTGATGCTAATATCCGCATCATTACCACCGAGATATTCCCGCATCATTAACAACATACCAAGAGCCGAGCTATCCATATAATTTGTGCCACTCATATCAACAATAAATTTTGTAGCCTTACCTTCGTTGACGTTGTAGTAACAGTCCCTGAACTCGTTCTGTACTGCAAAGTCGAAACGTCCGCTGACTTTGATGGTTATCGTTCCACCTTCATTAGTTAACTCAGATGTGACTGGCATAATCCTTCTCCACTTGTTCAATTCCTGGGCAAATTTCCCGGGGAAATATAGTACCTATTTTGTGACCACAGGCCGGGCGTCGCACGCCCTGCCCAGCGACTGAAATGCTGGATCTCTGCCCGTTCCCATCGGCTGAATTGATTTTAACTTAAGAAGCCCCGCAATCGCTAGGGTGTAATACGCTTTAGTTCTATATCATTTTTCCATATTTGATCAAAACCGGCCCTTAACTGTCGTGGGCAAAAGAATGCCCCGTACGCAGAACGCACGAGGCATCAATGAAACCGCCCTAACAGGGCAGTGATTCTAAAACCTGCTAATTCTTGACAGCCTCCAACTCGATCTGGATGTTCATTTCGTCGCCAATCGCGGGTAGCCCA
>JAUWLO010000201.1 GCA_030613605.1 Gammaproteobacteria bacterium
CGCGCACTGTGGGGCAGGGATTTCTTTTTACGCCCTACCGGTGCGGACTTTGCCGATTTCAGGCCTTTTATCGAGCATCGGATTTTGCATTTACCCGATGCGCTAGATGATGCTGGTGATGTGCCGGGGCTTGAACTTTACCGCGCGACGGCTGCACACATGGCCGCTCACATGATGTATTCCACTGCGCCGATTTCTGCGGAGCAACTAAGTCCGGCACAAATGTTTTTTATCGGCCTGGTGGAAGATGCACGGGTTGAATATAAAGCTATTGGTGATTTCCCTGGATTGAAAAAACTCTGGCGCTCACTGATGCAGTTGAGTTACGAAGATGCGCCAGAGCACCCCACCATGTTGGTGCTGGAACAGTTTTCATTGATGTTGCTGGATAGTGATATTCATTCGGAAGATGCAGAGCTAAACGCATTGGCGCAACAATTCCATGACAAGATCGAAGAAAAACAGGATGACAATAATTTCTGTTGGCATCTTGGGCTGGAAATATTCAACCTGTTATCGACGCGTAAGGAAGTACCCAGTCTACGTATTCTTGAACGCATTCGTATCCCTTATCGTGATGACAATCGTTACGTCTGGGAGTTTGAAGAATTTACCTGGGATGCTGAACATGAATATGTTGCGGTCAGTCAGCGCCTGGTGCGTAAGCAGGTTAGCGTTATCGAAATGGCCAATGAGGTTGACTGCGAATTGGCCGGTGATGATGCCCAGGAAATCTGGACCTGTGCAACGAACATGCGCCCCTATGAAGATGATCTGACCGACGAACAGGTTAGCTTTAATGACATGTGGGGAAAGGAGCCGGTGTCCGATCCTTTCCATTATCAGGAATGGGATTACCAAATCCAGTTACATCGCCCTGACTGGGTAACGGTTTACGAGCGTCGCCAACCGATGGGGTTGGTCGACGATATTCATGACATCATTGATGAATATCGGCCTGTCGCACATCGCATTAAACAAATCATTGATTTGTTAACACCGGCCGGCGTGCAACGGATGCGAAATCTGGAGGACGGTGACGAAATTGATTTAAACGCCGCCATTGATGCGATGATTTCGATCCGCATGGGCGAGCAACCGAGTCAGCGCATCACCATGCGTAATGTGCGCAATACGCGAGATTTATCTGTGGTGCTGCTACTGGATTTGTCAGAGTCCACCAATGAACCTATGCAAGGCTCGGATAAAACTGTCCTGCAATTAACGCGTGAAGCTGCGACCCTGGTGTCGACGGCTATCGAAGGTATCGGTGATCCATTTGCGATTCACGGTTTCGCATCTGATGGTAGACATGACGTGCAGTACTATCGATTTAAAGATTTTAACCAACATTTTGATGACGAAGCAAAGTCGCGTCTTGCTGGTATGAAGGGAGGTTTGTCCACTCGCATGGGTGCCGCCTTACGCCATGCTGGTCAGCATTTATTAAAGCAACAAGAAAAACGCAAACTCGTATTAATGGTAACCGACGGTGAACCGGCGGATATTGATGAAAGAGATCCGCAACATCTTCGTCATGATACAAAGAAGGCCGTAGAGGAGTTATACAGCACCGGAGTTTTAACCTATTGCCTTACGCTGGACCCCAATGCAGATGATTATGTGAAACGTATCTTTGGTGCGAATAATTACACCATCGTCGATAATGTCGAAAAATTACCCGAACAACTGCCGACCTTGTTTGCTTCTTTGACAGCATAAATCGATCGTATAGCGTGCATACCTGCCACCCACAAAAAAACTCATGAACTGGCGTCTGAATGATATTCCCGTTTATCAGGCCACTGATACCTTGGTGTCGGCGGAAGATTTTAATCTGGTGAATATCGCGTTTAATCGTTTGGGTGACCCGCTAAGCATCCCGTTAACGGGCTTGCGTAAACTGGAATTAATTTTAAGCCCGGACGCGTGGATCGTCATTGATAATGACCTGAATCAAATTCCCATTTTGGCCTGGGTTGATTTTGAGAGCGAGGGTCGGTCGACCCTGCACGAAGCAATTCCTTGCCGATTAAAGACCTATCACATGCACGCTACCGTCATTCTTGAAATGGTCACCCAGTTCATGGAGCAGGAGTTGGCCAAACGGCTTTCAGAATTACAAACGGCCTGTGAAATTGAAAACGTCACCCCGTTGAAAAAAGACTAATCCTGGCGCCGTGGTCGCGGTACATCGCCGAAAAACAGTCTCGCTGAAAAGTTGAGCAAAATGCTCAGATAAACCATCTAAACAATAAGTCTATAAATAATAAGGATTATTTCTTATTATAAGCTTTTATTTATGTATTCCATGAAATTAATTGATTATTGTTTATGGAAAAGCCTGCGTAGTATCCCTCTCCCACAACGATACAGACACTTTTCATAGGGTTTTACTTGGTTATTACCCCCAGGTTTTACCAGTAAAGAGTGCATCTGTTGACCGATTTCTTACAATTTGTACAGGAGATTGAAATGGATCAATCAGCACGTTACGCAGACTTAAGTCTGGATGAAGCCACATTGCTCAAAGAAGGCAAACACATCCTGGTGGCATACACCATGACACCAATGCCTGGCTTTGGTGGATACCTGGAAACCGCAGCTCACTTTGCTGCTGAATCCTCAACCGGCACCAACGTTGAAGTTTCTACTACTGACGACTTCACTAAAGACCTGGATGCCATGGTATACGAGATTGATGAAGCCGAAGGCATCATGAAAATCGCTTACCCTAGTGACCTTTTCGATCGCAACGTTATTGATGGTCGCGCCATGGTTGTATCTTTCCTTACTCTCGCTATTGGTAATAACCAGGGCATGGGTGATGTGCAATGTGCGCAAATGGTTGATTTCCACGTGCCAGAACGCATGCTGCAATTGTTTGATGGTCCTTCTAAGGACATCACCGACATGTGGCGCGTCCTGGGTCGCCCATTAGTAGACGGTGGTTATATCGCCGGTACTATCATCAAGCCTAAACTGGGCCTACGTCCTGAGCCTTTTGCTGAAGCGGCTTATCAATTCTGGTTGGGTGGCGATTTCATCAAGAATGACGAGCCTCAAGGTAACCAGGTTTTTTGCCCAATGAAAAAGGTTATTCCTTTGGTTGCAGACGCCATGAAACGTGCACAGGATGAGACAGGCGAAGCCAAATTGTTCTCTGCCAACATCACTGCTGATGATCATCACGAAATGTGTGCTCGTGCTGATTTTGTCCTGGAAACCTTTGGACCAGATGCCGACAAGGTTGCCTTCCTGGTTGACGGTTATGTCGGTGGTCCAGGCATGGTGACAACAGCTCGTCGTAACTATCCTGATCAATACCTGCATTATCATCGTGCCGGTCACGGTGCGATCACTTCACCTTCTTCCGTGCGTGGTTACACCGCGTTTGTTCTGGCCAAACTGTCTCGTCTGATGGGTGCTTCCGGTATCCACGTGGGCACAATGGGCTACGGCAAAATGGAAGGTGGTGCGGATGACCGTAACATCGCTTACATGATTGAGCGTGATAGCGCTGATGGTCCTTTCTACCATCAGGAATGGAATGGCATGAAGCCAACGACGCCAATCATCTCTGGCGGCATGAACGCTCTGCGTCTGCCAGGCTTCTTTGAGAATCTGGGTCACGGTAACCTTATCAACACTTCTGGTGGTGGTTCTTACGGACATATTGATTCTCCTGCTGCTGGCGCAACTTCTTTGCGTCAGGCATTCGAATGCTGGAAAGCAGGTGCAGACCCCATCGAATTCGCGAAAGAGCACAACGAGTTTGCACGCGCATTCGAATCCTTCCCAGGTGATGCCGATGCGCTCTACCCGGGCTGGAGAGACAAGTTGGGCGTTCACAAGTAAGCCACTAAGTAAGTTGTTAGGTTTACTTGCGCACATGCGAGAAACTAAAAGCCCTCGCCGTTTGGT
>JAUWLO010000015.1 GCA_030613605.1 Gammaproteobacteria bacterium
AGTAACTACGTGTTGGGCAAAGCTTCGTCTGATGATCAAAGGCACATAGATAATTCTATTGATGAAGCCCTGCGTACACTACCGCAGATTATTGAAGGCGAACATCAGCCAGCAATGAAACACCTTCACAGTTTAAAATAACCATCCGTTTTTCAAAACGGTAATTAAGAGACGCAATAGTATGGGATTCAAATGTGGAATTGTAGGGTTGCCCAATGTCGGCAAATCCACACTTTTTAACGCCTTGACCAAGGCCGGAATACAGGCGGCGAATTATCCGTTTTGCACCATTGAGCCCAACGTGGGTGTGGTGCCAGTACCGGATCCGCGTCTGGATGCCCTGGCGAAAATTGTCGACCCAGAACGTGTATTGCCTACGACCATAGAGTTTGTGGACATCGCCGGACTGGTGGCAGGTGCCTCCAAAGGTGAAGGCCTGGGCAACAAGTTTCTTGCCAATATCCGTGAGACCGATGCCATCGCCCACGTGGTGCGTTGTTTTGAAGATGATGACGTGGTGCATGTGGAAGGTAAAATTGATCCCCTGAGCGATATCGAAGTCATCAACACCGAGCTTGCACTGGCGGATCTCGACTCCGTAGAGAAGGCGATATTTCGTACCGCCAAGATGGCCAAATCGGGCGACAAAGATGCCAAAGCTAAACTGGCGGTGCTGGAGCTGGTCAGAACGGGACTGGATGAAGGCAAGATGGTTCATGCCATGGGGCTGGATGACGACCAAAGTAAGATATTGTATGAATTGTTTTTGCTCACCGCCAAGCCGACCATGTATATCGCCAACGTGGCCGAAGATGGTCTGGAGAATAATCCCCTGCTCGACAAGGTGCGTGAACTGGCAGAATCGGAAGGGGCTGTGGTTGTACCGGTATGCGCATCGATCGAGTCGGAATTATCGGAGCTGGACGACGACGAGCGCGACGAGTTTCTGGAAGAGCTGGGTCTGGAAGAGCCGGGCCTCAATCGGGTGATTCGTGCCGGATATGATTTGTTGAAGCTGCAGACGTACTTCACCGCCGGGGAGAAAGAAGTGCGTGCCTGGACGGTGGCGGTAGGTGCCACGGCACCCCAGTCAGCGGGTGTGATTCATACAGATTTTGAAAAAGGTTTTATTCGTGCAGAAGTGGTTTCCTATGACGATTTCATCGCCAACAATGGCGAGCAGGGTGCCAAGGAGGCGGGGAAATGGCGTTTGGAGGGCAAGGACTACGTCACCCAGGATGGGGATGTTATGCATTTTCGCTTTAACGTCTAAGAGCGAATCCGCTCTTTATCAGCTGGACAAGACCGGGCGGAAAACATACAATCTCGCCTCTTTTTGATCCCGACTTTAACTTACAACCGGGATCAAGCACCGAAAAATGGCTATGTAGCTCAGCTGGTTAGAGCACATCACTCATAATGATGGGGTCCCCTGTTCAAATCAGGGCATAGCCACCATTTTTTCATTTTTCAGACAATAATGATTTCCACGCATTATCCTAAGGGACCCATTTTTTATTGATGGGGCCTCCGTTGATTCGTGCCATCCCTGGCACTCACCCATAGGGCGTACTGCGTACGTCCCGGTTTGTGTCCAGACAAACCGGTCAAATCAGGGCATAGCCACCATTTTTTCACCCTACGGTTCATTCATTACCAAATAATATTATTGTATTGGCACCCGCTCTGACCAATTAGCCTCTGGGAGAAAATCTGCCTCATCCATTATGTCCTGAGCCTTATCAGCATAGCCCAATGCTTCCAGGATCTTAGCTTTCAGAATTAGCGCATTTCGGGAATTGGGTGAGAGTTCTAAAGCATTATCTACAAATTTTAGTGCCCACTGATCTTTTTCTGTTATATAGCTGATCAGGGCCATATTGTAATACGCTTTTTGGTAGGTTGGGTCGATCTCGAATGCAGACATAAAATGATCGGCTGCCTGATAGTATTGCTGTCGTTTGGCAAAGATTACTCCGATGTCGTCATGGGCTTCAGAGTTTGTCGGATCAATTTTTAGCGCATTTTCAAAATCAGCCTTTGCCTTATCTTCATCACCTAACCATAAGTGACGTACGCCGCGTTTTGTATAGGCAACAGAATTATTCGGATTTCGATTTATGTAAACATCCAGGTCTTCAATGCCCTCTTCAATCCAGCCAGCCCTTGCCAGAGCAACACCTCTTCCAAAATAGGCCTCATTGAGAGAATCATCTAATTTAAGGGCTGAAGTGTAGTCTTTTACGGCATCGTCAAAATTGTGGGCCAGGAAACGCGCATCGCCTCTTTCAATATAGGGGGTTGGGTTACCTGGCTCGTTTTTGATGCGTTGATCTCGAACTGCGGTATAGGCTTCCAGTACTTCAGGGTCGGTAATATTGAGATCGAATGGAGACGCTGGCAGTGGTGGTGAGGCAAATATTAATAGCAATAATATATGTGCGGTTATAGCAGTTTTAGGGTAATTACCACGGTTTTCTTGCGACATGCCACACCTCCATTTTCTCCAGTGTAGTATGGATATTTGCCGCATGCCATAAACGGGATTTGTAAAAACCTCTTATGCACAGGGAAGACTAGCGACTAACCTAATTTCTTTGTATTGGGGCCACATTTTAGGGGTATTTTGGGTGTTATGATTTCCTTATGTTCGATTTGCTCACGGGAATAACCAGTCTGGAATCACAGGCAACTTTAGACGTAGGGTTAAAGGGGGCAGAGCCCCTTACGCTAATAAGTTAGGAATAGGGCTATCAATCACTGCCGCTATACTGGCTATTATCTCTTTTTCCACTGCGGTTATTTCACCATCCTGTTTAGCGCAATCAGCTAGCCCTTTTAACAGCTTCGCTTTTAGTAATGGGTAACAGTTCGCTAATTTATTCGCAGCTTTTATGAAATCCACCAGCTGGCATTGATCTTTATCAATCAATTTTAGTGAATACAAACCGACAGTATTCGCGCCGCGTCCAAAGGCACGTTCTGCTTCTTTGATTTCGTGGTGCCCGTAATGGGCGAGCATGGATAAAATTAGACGATACTCTTCAGAAACCCGTTTAATTTTTTTATATTTAGGTTTGCTGGGTTTTGCCTTTTCAAGATCTGATGCAAGGTAATGCGTGATTAACTGGTATAAGCACCACTCAAGCATTTCAACTTTATTGTCGGCATGAATTATTGCCATCATTGTTTTTTTAAATATTTTATATTGTTCGGCCGACATGCATTTTAATGCAGGCATAGCCAGTTCCAGCAGGGGGAGGCGGTAGGCTATATCCATACTGATTACGCCTGGAATTAATTGTAAGGTCTGGATTGATAATCCTGGAACACCAGCATTTTTGATTGTCTCCAACTGCTTTTTCTGTATTGCTTCTTCCTCATCAAGTAATAATGCATAAACGAGAGCTGTAGCACCAAAGGGGTCCATAACCATTTGATTTAGTTCTGGTGGAATAACTTCTGTGCCGGGTGCGTTTGTAGCTGCGTTTCCTGATATCGCCGAAACTATATCAGTGTAATCGCCTGTTATTGCTGATCCGGCAATAATGGTGGCCGCTAATTTTTTCTTCTGGGATTTTTTTCTCTGTTCTATCTTTTGTTTTCTCTCGCGATTTTCCGATTCGGAAAGTTTTTCTTTTCGACGAACCAGTTCACCATTCCAGCCTGGCTCAATTTTACGAATTCGATCTTCGATTGGAGGGTGTGTGGAAAATAATTCTAGTGGTCCCTGTGAGCTACCAATAAACATGTGGCTAGCTTCAGCTGCATTTGGGGTGGAAAGTTTTGTGCCTTTAATGTAGCCGCCCATAATTTTTAAGGCATTGGCAATACCTTGTGGGTTGCGTGTGAATTGCACCGAGGATGCATCCGCAAGGAATTCACGCTGACGACTAATAGCCGCTTTGATCATTCCCGCAAAGAAACTGCCAAGCCAGCCGACTAACATTAAAATTAAGCCTGCCCCGAGGACTCGTATATCACCTGATCGTCTACGGCCGAATCGGCCATATCCACCGCCACCCGCATGCATTAATAAGCGTCCTGAGCTTGAGATGAATAAAATCCCACTCAGCATAGCGATCAGGCGTAAGTTCAATCTCATGTCGCCATTTAAGATATGGCTAAACTCATGAGCGACAACCCCCTGAAGCTGTTCCCTGTTAAGTTGATCCAGAGCGCCCTGGGTAATACCAACAACTGCATTTGCCGGCGTATCTCCCGCTGCAAAAGCATTGATGCCTCTTTCTTCTCCCAGCAAATAGACGGGAGGTACAGGCATACCTGAAGCCAGAGCCATTTCCTCAACGATATTTAGAATACGCCGCTCATCGGAATTATCAGTGTTAGGGTTTATGCGTTTTCCACCCAGGGACTCAGCGATATTTTTTCCACCCCCGGAAAGGCTTATCCATTTGAAAATAATCACACATAAAATAGTCCCGCTGACAAAAAGGCTGATTTTTCCAAAAATTGCCCAATTGAGGTATTGAGAAATAGGGTTTTGTCCGTTGGTTAGAATGGTATCCGTAGTGCTTCTGTAATCCGTAGAATAGTCATCTGCAAACCAAAAACCGGTAGCGATAATTACGCTGGTAATCGCTGTTAACACTATGACGGCTATTATAAACAGGAACACCAGGTACCTGGTTTTTTTACGAGCATCGTCCTGCTCTGCAAAGAAGTTCATAGCCTGAATGATGGGGTTTATTAAAGGAAGATAATTAAAATTTCACTAAAAGTTTACTTTAGGAGCTGCCTGAATTTGAGCCGTGTCTTCAAACTCCAGTAATGTCGCATCTTTTGGATGGCCAAATCTGGCGGCAAAAAATACAGGCGGGAATGACTGACGATAGGTATTGAATTCTGTGACCGCATCGTTAAAAGCCTGGCGTGAAAATGAAACGCGATTTTCAGTTGAGGTTAGTTCTTCTGATAGTTGCATCATGTTTTCGCTGGCCTTGAGATCAGGGTAGGCTTCCATGACAACATTTAATTTCCCTAGTGCGCCCGCAAGGGCATTTTCTGCCCCGGCTAAATTCTGAATTGCTGCGCCGGATGGGTCTGCAGATGCTGCTTTTAATACGGCCATGGCTTCATTGCGTGCACTAATAACCGCTTCAAGTGTTTCGCGTTCATGGCTCATATATCCCCTGGCAGTTTCTACCAGGTTAGGTATCAAGTCATATCGTCGTTTGAGTTGCACTTCAATTTGTGAAAATCCATTTTGGAATCTGTTTTTCAAGGTGACGAGCTGATTATAAATACTGACAATGTAAAAAATAATACCGACAATAACTACCCAAAAAATAATGCTTGAAATTTCCATAATTTAGGCTTCCGTTGATGGCTCTTAATATTAGTAAGAAAATTGAGTGTAATCTGAATATCGGCTTTATACCACGAATCTCCAGTCAGGAAAGTGGTCGCTGGCTTAAAATCATTACATTGGGGTTCGGGTTTATAAGTTTTGAGGATGTTATGATCCCCTCATGTTCGATTTACTCACAGGAATAACCAGCCCTGAATCACCGGTAGCTCCCGATGTGGAATTATTGGCTCTTGCCAGGGGTTTGCTGGTGCAAGGTCGAAAATGTCGGCAGCGTCGCATGTTAGTTTTAACGGGTGAATCAGGTTGGTGTCGTCAGTTGGCGAGCTCTGTTTCAGGACTTCCTGAATTGAAGCGAACTGTCTGGTTGTCTAGCGTGGAATTGGCTGGTGTGGAAGTGATTGATGCCAGTACCGTAAAAAAAATGCTTGGTCAGGAATGCGACGCGGTGGTGTTTGATGCGTTTAGCGGATTTGATCCCGATGCCTTTGGTGCAATTAGCGGGACGATTTGTGCAGGCGGTTTATTGATATTGTTATGCCCTCCTTTTTCAAAGTGGGAACACTTCTCTGATCCTGCCAGTGAGCGAATTGCGATTTCACCTTTTAGCTACAAAGACATCAGTGGTCGGTTTATACGACGTTTGGTTGGCGTAATTCGCAATGCAGCGGGTGTGGCGATTATTGAGCAGCATAGTATTGAACAAAATAAACCACTGCCTTCAATTGAGTCGATTACAACATATGATGAATCGTTGTATGACCTCCCGAATGACGAATGTCGCACAGAAAACCAGGAGTCTGCCGTTGAAGCAATCGAACATGTGATGCATGGGCATCGACGCCGGCCCGCAGTTTTAGTTTCTGATCGTGGCCGTGGAAAAAGTGCGGCGCTTGGGATTGCGGCGGCTCGGCTTTTGATAAAAGCAAATTCACAGTCAGATAAATCAAAGAACGCTATGCGCATTGTGGTAACGGCTCCGCGGCCGGGCGCTGTCGAATCTTTATTCTCTCACGCGCTACGAGTGTTGCAGCAAGTCTTGCCAGAAATAAAACTTGTTGAAAATACATTGCGGTTTAAAGGGTCTCAGATTCAATATATTGCTCCGGACGTCTTGCGCTCGTTGCAAGAGCCGGTTGACCTTGTTTTGGTAGATGAAGCCGCGGCTATTCCGGTTTCACTGTTAACACAATACCTTAAAAAATATTCGCGCATTGCTTTCGCAACGACTGTGCATGGTTATGAGGGAACGGGCCGGGGGTTTGCGGTGCGTTTCCGTAAAACTCTGGACGAAAAAACGCCGGGGTGGAATGAGGTGCGGCTACAAACACCAATACGCTGGGCAGAAAATGATCCGCTGGAGAGTCTGGTGTTTCGTTCATTACTACTGGATGCAGGGATTGCCGAAGAAAAAGAAGTTACAGGCGCTAATGCGGAAAGCGTAAGCATTGAATGTCTTGATCGTGAAGCCCTGGTGAATGATGAGCAAACGCTTTCGCAGTTATTTGGGTTGCTGGTAACGGCGCATTACCGAACCACGCCGAACGATCTCAGGAATTTACTCGATGGCCCTGGTGTGTCGGTATACGTCATGCGTTCCCGTTCACTTGTTGAGGGAGATGGGCTGGGACATGTTATTGCAACAGCGTTAGTCTCTGCTGAAGGTGAATTTTCTGACGAGCTAACTGATGCGATTTTTAGCGGCCAGCGAAGGCCGCGCGGCCATCTTATTCCGCAATCGTTGCTAACGCATGCAGGCATCAAACAGGCAGCAAAATTACGTTGCGCGAGGATTATGCGTATTGCAGTGCATCCCGCATTGCAGGGAAAAGGCTTGGGCAGCAAGCTGGTAGATGCCATTCGGAGTGAGTCTAAAGCGCAGGGTTATAATTTAATAGGCGTCAGTTTTGGCGCAGCAAAAGAGTTGATGCGTTTCTGGGAAGTGCTGGGCTTGTATCCGGTACGCGTAGGTTTCCGGCGTGATCATGCCAGCGGCGAACATTCGGTGATGATGTTGGCAGCGCTGGATAAAAAAGGTGATGAAGTGTATCGAACCGCTCGTTCCCGGTTGCTTGCTGATTTACCTTACTGGTTGTTAGATTCTCTGCAGGATCTGGATTGTAATGTGGCTGCGGAATGCCTGCGGAATGGAAATCCTGAGCGGTTCACGTTGAACGGTCTTGATGAACAGGCTGTAGTTGCTTTTTCCAGAGGCGCACGAAGCTATGAGGACTGTTCGGCAGCGCTGTGGCGTTTTACCGTTACCGGTTTGATGAACCCTGAGCATCGCCTTCAAAAACTAGAACAGAACCTATTGGTGGCCAGAGTACTGCAAAAACGCTCATGGGCAGAGGTGGCGACCATGTGCGATTTAACGGGCCGGGCCGAAGTGGTCAATGCTTTGCGTAATGCTACATCCAGTTTATTGAAAAACAGACGGTAAAGACTAATGTCGGGACTGAAAGTGTTGGGGCTGGGAGAAAAATCAATCATGATAGATTCAAAAACTGCCTTGCCTGGTCGTGACGAAACAATACCCGTTCCTGCGCAGCATTTTGTGAATGGGAATTCATTGTCGGGTCCTTTCCCGGATGGAATGCAAGCCGCCATGTTTGGTATGGGATGTTTTTGGGGAGCAGAAAAATTATTTTGGCCGCAGCCGGGTATTTTCTCAACGGCTGTTGGATATGCCGCAGGTTTTACGCCGAACCCAACCTATCAGGAAGTGTGTAGTGGCCAGACCGGGCACAACGAAGTCGTACGAGTCGTGTTTGACCCGGAAAAAATTTCTTATCAGTCCTTGTTAAAATGTTTTTGGGAAGGCCATAATCCAACACAAGGTATGCGACAGGGCAATGATCGAGGCACCCAGTACCGGTCCGGGGTTTATGTCTATGATGAAAACCAAAGACAAGTTGCGGAAAGTAGTTGTGAGCAATATCAGTCGTTGTTAAATAGTGCGGGGCACGAAAAAATAACAACAGAGATTATAAAAGCTCCTGAGTTTTATTTTGCCGAAGATTATCATCAGCAATACCTGGCAAAAAATCCCAATGGCTATTGTGGACTTGGCGGTACGGGTGTTGAGCTGTCTAAAAAATATTAGGTCAACAGGATTAGGTTAAAAGGATTAATAGTGGCTTTACCAGCGAGCGAAATTATCAATGATATTTTGACACTCTGGTTTTCCGAGCGCGTCAAACCTTTGTGGTACAACTCCACCCCGGAGTTTGATCAGGAGTTACGTGACAAATATCTGGATACGTATCAGGCTGCATTGAAGGGTGAATTGTCTGCGTGGGAAGAAACGCCGCAGGGTGCGCTGGCTTTGGTGATCTGTCTGGATCAGTTTCCACTGAATATGCTTCGAAACCAGGCGGAGAGTTTTGCCGGTGAAGCGCCGTCGCGACAAGTAGCGGCCAGGGCTATCGTGAAGGGGTTTGATCAGAATCTGGAGGGTGCGCAAAAGGCGTTTCTGTATTTGCCGTACATGCACAGCGAGGACATGACAGACCAGGACAGAGTGCTGGAACTGTTTTCCAAAGCGGGGCTGGAAGATAACCTTAAGTGGGCCAGTCATCATCGCGATATAGTGAAACGCTTTGGGCGATTTCCGCATCGTAATGCAATATTGGGGCGGCAGAGTACGCCTGAAGAAATTGCCTATCTGGAGTCGGATGAGGGATTCAAGGGCTAAGGCTTGTTCTGACTGAAAGCACTGTCCGGAAATTATGTCCGAAAATAAACATTTTAGTGATTTGTTGCTTAAACGGCAGTCTGAACTGAAGGCTTTGTCAGCTACCGGTGATGAAGCCTCCAGACCCGTGGAACTGGATCAGGCACGCGTCGGGCGGCTGTCCCGCATGGATGCCCTGCAGGGACAGGCCATGTCGCAGGAAGCCCGGCGAAGGCGTGAGCTGGAACTGGTACGGACATCCAAAGCACTTAAACGGCTGGAACTTGACGAATATGGTGAGTGTCTGACCTGTGGTGAAAAAATCGCCATTGGGCGACTGGAGGTCGATCCGGCGGCTACACTGTGTATAGGTTGTGCTGAGTCTGCTAATGGGTGATTGGTGAATCAAAAATCATTGAGACAGGGTGACGTCAGGCGGCAGTGTTCGGTAAACTGTTCTGAACGTGGAGGTTAATGTGAACGATTCTAATGTGAATGACCCTGGTGTAAACGACCCTGATGCGAATGACCCCGATGTGAAAAATAAGGTCCTGGACGAGAAAACTCTGGAAGAGCTGAAAGGCTTCGATGAGGAGGTTCCCAAGTGGGATATTGCACTGGCGGCATTGGCCACTGAAGAGGCCGGTAATATGGGGCAGGGCCTGATGGTAAAGGATTTCCACCGTCTGGCGGAAGAACATACCATTCGTTTTGATGACATTATGGTGACCATGTTTGAGCTGGTTATTCAGGGAGAATGGAAATACCAGGACACTGATGGCGCTGAAAGACCGATTGCCAGGGATGAGGTGGACAAACTTTATGTGGGTGGCAGACTCGCCGAAGCCGATGTGATGCAATATCTGGGACTGTGGAGCCCACGCTAAACCAAAAGTCTTCGCTTAATTTAGGGGAAGCAATTAAAAGTGAATGCCCACTTACCGGGTGAGTTACTATTTTCAACGAATATCGAGTTATCAGGACTTTCATGCGCTCAACTTTTTCCTTACATGCTGCCTTGCGGGCCGCGATATTTTTCGGCGGTCTGTTTATTTTAAATCCGTCAATCATTATGGCCTCGGAACCTTATGCGTCTCGTCCGACCATCGCTGCGGATGTTAAAGAGAGTTATCTGGTGAAGGCTGCACGAGAATCCGTTATCCCCACTCGGGCACGTGTTGGCATTCCGGTTTATCCGGGGGCGGTGATTATTCGTACGTTTGCCGTGGATAAACGGCCCCCGAAGTATGAAGGCCTGCCGATAGTGGAATTGATTAGCACCGATGATTATCAGGCCGTCATTGATTTTTACAAAAAGCAGATCCCGGACTGGCGCAATGCGGAACTGATGTCGGCTTATTATTTTGCCCAGTTTGGCAATATCAATTTTTTTAAACCCGAAGAACCGCATGTGGGTATCCATAAAATGGAAAGCTATTACCGGGAAGGGGACAAAAAAGTATTGAGAGAATTGCTGCCAGGGGCAAAAACACTCATCAAGATTTTCTTCGCAAAGTGAATCGCCAGGTGAATCTCAAAGGCGAGTGTCAGGTGACTCTCACAGGTGAGCGCCAGCTGAAGCTAAAGATAACTCCCTAAAAAAAGCCCCGCCGCGATAGTTGAAAGAACAACTTCGGGGCGGGGTTAATAGTCAGTGTTGAATTCAGAGCTAAATCCAACATTTTTACCATGGCTAGTTAAGCGGTTGCTTTGTCGCCATTGGTCCAGACAGTAACTGTGCTTGTGCTAGGGTTCAGCGCTTCACGACCCTTGCGGCTTTCCATGCTCACCATTTCCAAGTCACCACACTCAGGGCATTTGGTGTTGCCAAACTTGGCAAGGTGATACAGGGTCCAGGCTACAGGAATAACCAGCAATGGGATCAGACCGGTTACGAGAGCAATGCTGCCGACCGAGCCCCAGATAAAGGCATCCACAACGAAACTACCAAGGCATTGATTGATGGGTTTGCCAACGAAACTACAGGAAGTACATACACGATTTTTCATTTAAAAGACTCCATAAGGCTATATTTAAAAAAATGATTAATAATTCTTGTATAAGGATATGCTAATTATATCCGCAAGATTGTCATTTGGCTTATCAGAGTTTTTTATCCGTTGGTTTATATTACTAATCTGCTGGTTTATTATAAAAGCTAACTATCTGTTTATTATGGGGATTTTTGAAAGTAGCTCCGGGTTAGCTGGAACACCACCGGGCTGAGAACGACCAGGGCAATGAGGTTGGGGATAGCCATCAGGCCATTAAGGACGTCAGCCAGCAGCCAGATAAACTCCAGTTTGCCCAGAGCGCCCACCATAATCGCCGCCAGCCAAAACATTCGGTAGGGCAAAATAACCCGGATACCAAACAGGAATTCTGCACAGCGTTCGCCGTAGTAGCTCCAGCCCAGCACCGTCGTAAAAGCGAAAATCACCAGCCCCAGGCTGACCACATAACTGCCTATACCCGGCAATGCGGTATCAAAGGCCAGCGTGGATAAGGCGGCGCCGGTTTCTCCGCTGGTCCAGGCGCCAGTGAGAATAATCACCAGTGCCGTCATGGTGCAGACGATGATGGTGTCGATGAAGGTGCCCAGCATGCCAATCATGCCCTGTTGCACCGGGTTATTGGTGCGTGCGGCGGCGTGGGCAATGGGGGCGCTGCCAAGCCCGGCTTCGTTGGAAAAAATACCTCGCGCCACACCAAAGCGGATGGCAGCCCACACGGCTGCTCCGGCAAATCCGCCTTTAGCGGCAGTTCCGGTAAAGGCATCATTGACGATCATGCTTAATGCGGCAGGTACATCGCCGATATTGGCAAAGATTATCCACAGGGCGCCGGCGACATAAGCGATAGCCATTATCGGCACCAGTTTGGCAGCAACCGAGGCGATGCGTTTGACGCCCCCCAGAATCACAAAGGCTGTCACTACGGTAATGACGAGGCCCGTTAACCAGGCCGGAGTGTTGAATGAGGATTCCATGGCGTGGGCGACGGAGTTGGCCTGCACCATGTTGCCGATGCCAAAGGCGGCAATCATGCCAAAACCTGCAAAGGCGAAGCCCAGCCAGTGCCAGCGTTTGCCCAAACCATTTTTGATGTAATACATGGGGCCGCCAACGTAACGGCCGCGTTCATCGACTTCGCGATACTTTACCGCGAGCACCGCCTCGCTGTATTTTGTGGCCATACCCACCAGGGCCGTAATCCACATCCAGAACACAGCGCCCGGACCGCCAAGAAAAATGGCGGTTGCTACGCCGGCAATGTTGCCCGTGCCGATGGTGGCGGCGAGTGCCGTCATTAATGCCTGGAAGGGGGTGATGTCACCCTTTTCTGTGGAACGGCGACCAGACCACAATAATTGAAAGCCCTTGCCCAGATGTCGCCAGGGCATGGCCTTGAGGCCGATGGTGAGAAACACACCGGTGCCGAGTAATAACACCAGCATGATGGGCCCCCAGATAATGCCGCTGGCAGCGTTAAGGATTTCAGTCAGTGCAGACATGCCGGGTTCCTCCGGGGCTGTATTTTATGATGTGTGATTTGCGACCGGCAAAGAATACCTGAAGTGTGCCGCCTGGTGTAATTAAGAGTGTATTCAAAAATATAATCAGTATTGATGCTATGGGTATCTGTTATGTTTACGCTATGAGGGTGTTATCTGGATAACAGAATGTAGCTTGGATATACTTCTGGCGATCTCGTTTGAATTGAACATTTTTTATTAACGTTTATTGTCAGGACTATTAATGCCGTTATTTGTATCAAAATCTGATTCAGAAACACGTTTAAAAATAATTAGCGTACTAATATTATTGTTACTGTTGTTTGTTTCCGGTCAATCGCAGGCAGGTGCGACCAGATACGAATCAAACGCCTGGAAAGTGGCCATAGCCTCTTCGTTGTCGCTGCTGTATATCACCAACCCCCTTCACGCAGACCGTATGTTTATAGATAGTGGTGGCGGGGAAAGTGTCTATATTCTTCGTGCCGGTGCACAGTGGGACTGGGAAGAAGATATTCTGGAGTTTCTTGGTTTCAAATTAGGTGCCTATTTACAGGCTGACTATGCAAAATGGCAAAGCACCAAAGATGCCAGTCAGGAAGGTGCGAACAACTCGATAGGGTTTACCCCGGTATTTCGATTTACACGCCATATGGATTTGGCAACGATTTACCTGGACACATCGATCGGTATGGCGTTGGTTGCAACCACTCAAATTAATGATTCTGGATTTGGGTCAAACTTCCAGTTCACAGACTCGTTAAGTGTTGGAGCCCTGTTTGGTGCTCGTCGACAATGGGGTGTGGGTTATAAGTTTAATCACATGTCGAACAATTCCATTAAGTTACCCAACAATGGCATTAACTTTCATCTGTTATCGATTTCTTACGAATATTGAGCAGCTTTCCCTAGCTTTTGATAACTTCATGTGATTTCAGAAGATCAAAAATTGTTTTGAAAAATAAGCTTCGATCGACAGGTTTGGTAAGGAAACCATTGGCGCCAACACGTTTGCCCCAATAAAGTTCCGTCGGCTGTTGTTCACCGCTGATAATAATGATGGGTATGTGTGCAGTAGTCTCATTTTTGCGGATTCTGCGGGTGGCCTGGAATCCATTAAGCACCGGCATAACAACATCCATCAGGATAAGGTCGGGCAGGTGGGCCTTGGCCTGTGCTACTCCTTCCTCACCGTTGGCTGCACTAATGACATTAAAGCCAGCTTGCACTAATACTTTTTTGAAGGCAGCGATGACGGTACGTGAGTCATCTACTATGAGGACATTCAGGTCATAGCCACTGTGACGTTTATTTCTGCGCCGCTCTTTAAATTTTGTTGTTTCAGCTGAGCGATTAAAGAAAAGATTTTTTAGGGTGAAGCGCTTCATCGAATGTCTTTTCCGGTATGCCTCTGTTGATTATCTGTATTGGCGTTGAGGTACAACTTATAGTGATCACCGCTGTAGGGCAAACTTTATAATAAAATCGGCTATAAGGGGAATCCATATTTTTTGTCCAGGTGCGGAGTTCTGTTCATTTTATTGGTTAATTGATACGTAACACGCAGCTTGCGTAAAGAAGGGTTTTGATGAAAGGGTCTGGGGAGTCTAAAGCCTCTATTTTGTTTGAATTTAATCCCATTGGGGTGGTTCACTCCTGTTTTAAGGAAAAATTCGGCATTCCCCGGCAGCCAGGTCTGGCTTCAGAAGCCCGTGCGACGCTGGAGCTGAAAACACCGTTTAATCGGTGCGAGGCCGTCGCTGGACTGGAAGGCTTCTCTCATATTTGGGTTATTTTCGTATTTCATGAAGCCATGCGTGAGCAGTGGCGACCCACCGTACGGCCTCCCCGTCTGGGTGGCAATCAGCGGGTGGGGGTGTTCGCATCGAGGTCACCTTTTCGGCCTAACCCCGTGGGTTTGTCCGTGGTAAAGCTTGAGAAGATTGAGTGTGATGGCGGGCGTTGTCTGCTTTATTTGCGGGGGGCTGACTTGTTGGACGGTACTCCGGTGCTGGATATCAAACCTTATCTCCCTTATGCCGATGCTTTGCCGCAAGCCGATGGTGGCTATGCTGAAGATACTCCTTTGCAAGTTATGTCTGTCACGTTCAGTGAGTTAGCGGATGCACAGTGTAAGGAGTGTGAGCAAAATGGGCCGCCAGGTTTGCGGCAGTTAATAAAACAGGTACTTTCCCAGGATCCTCGTCCTGCCTACTATGTTAATAAAAAATACGTTAATACAAAGCATGCAAATGAAGAGCGTACCGAAAAGCAGGAGTTCGGCATGCGTCTTTATGATTTTGATCTGCGTTGGAAGGTGGAAGCAGGTCAGGTAACAGTGCTGGAATTAAGGCCGGCTTCTGAGGGTTGAATTAGCGACAGTCAACCAGGCGCCCGCTATATTGTTGACTAGAAATCTCAGGTTTCCGATAAGTGATTTTCCTCCAGGTTGCTGATATAACGATGTCTGTTGAGCTCAAGCGATATGCGTAATGGTCGATATTCATACAGATAAATATAATAACCGTTCACGGGATTTTGATGGTGATATCTCGAAAACAGGGCGGCCAAATGGCTTGGCGATGATGGCAGTGGCCGCAGCGCCGCGGTGTAGCGAAATAAACAAATAGGGGTGTGTTAGCGCTACCCGGCACTATTGGGAGCGCATGCTTAGGGTTTATGACGGAATTAGCACAAAAACATCATGCACTGGAACCGTTGGGTGAACGTGTCCGCGCAAATTTTGCTGGTCTTAAGCGCCAGATGCCTTCGGGTACCCAGATAGTATTGTTGTGCGATGATGCCGCGGAACAACTATTGATCGTGGCGCATTCTTCCGCGCATGCCCCCGCAAATCCTTCGTATAACATTCCTTTGAAAGGCTCTTTTATTGCCCCCAAAGTTTTTTCTGCAAAGAGTGCAATGTTATTAAACGCTCCAGAGCTGACCAAAAAAGACGAGTCTGAGTTTTTTCAACAATTTAATATTAGTTCAATGGTGGCGGCACCATTGATGAATAATGATACGCCGGTCGGAATCATAATGGTGACTCGTGCTAATGAGGAACCACCTTTTAACAGGAAAGATATTGCAGACGTTGATAATGTGGCTCGGAAATTGAGTAACATGCTTCAGCTGTCAGTTTCCAATGTCGGTGAATACAGTAAAGGTCAGGGGTATAAGCACTACCAGTTTTTAAATGAGAAAACATCAAGTCCAGTCATGGTTTTAAATAAGGACTTGCAGGTGTGTGAAGTGAACAGCGCAGCGGCAGAACTTTTTGGTCTGCCCGCAAAGAAAATGATTGGTAGCGATTTCAGTGGGTATTTTGCAGCAAATGAGCCCTGCATGAAATCATTAAAAGGTGTTGAGCAGGATGGGGCTACAGCATTTGAAATATCCTTGTATCGCAGTGATGGAGCTGAGTTGTATGTGGGAGTGTATGCCAGCTTAATCACGCTAGATGGTTTTCCCATGGTTAAAATATTTTTGCGTGACCTGACCAAAAATAAAATAGCGGAAGACAGTCTGGTTCGTGTCAATAAACATGTTACCCATATTCTTGAGTCGACCAGCGATGCCTATATTGCGCTTGATGATAGCTGGAAGGTAACGTACTTCAATAAGCAGGCCGAGTATCTCTTCCAAATATCAAGAAAGGATGTGTTGGGTAACCCTCTATGGGAAGCAGTACCAGATATTACCGGCATATTTCATCAGCGTTTTCGTCATTCCGTGCGTGATGGCGTAAACCTGACTTTTGATAGTTATTACCCTCCATCAGACCGTTGGGTAGAAACGCAAACGTACCCGCATTCTGACGGCTTGTCTGTTTATTTCAGGGATATTACTGAGCGTCGTCGTGCTGATAATTTGTTGCGTGAACGTGAATTACACTTGCGAACGCTTTTGGATAACATGCTGGATGGAGTAATGACCGTTGATAGTAGCGGCATTATTCGAACGTTTAATTCTGCTATGCAGCGAATGAGTGGGTATTTGGCCAATGAAGTTATTGGTCAGAATGTAAAAATACTGGCATGCGAAAAAAATGCAGAAGAATGTGATCCCGGGTTATGGCGTTTTTATGAGGATGATACTTCTGGCGGCGTTGGTAATCGACATGAGGTGGTGATTATTTGCAGGGATGGTGAACGTTTTCCAGCGGAACTATCTATTGGCGAAATGCAGGTTGGTGACGAGTGGAGTTATATTGTTACAGTGCTGGATTTGACCGAGAAAAAACGTGCTGAAAATGAATTGATTGCCCATCGTGAACAGCTGGAAGATCTGGTTCGTGATCGTACCGCTGATCTTTTGATTGTGCGTGACCAGGCTAATCGAGCAAATAAAGCCAAAAGCATTTTTCTTGCCAATATGAGCCACGAGTTACGTACGCCCCTTAACGCCATCATTGGTTATAGTGAGCTTTTGCATGAAGAAATTGATGCAAGCAAACCTCAGGATATACGTGATGATCTAAACAAAATCCGCTCAGCGGGTGCTCATCTTCTTGATCTGATCAGCAACATTCTTGATTTATCAAAAATAGAGGCGGGCAAGATGGATATGAAGCTTGATCCGCTGGATTTGTGTTCCTTGCTAGACGATATCGTCGCGACGGTTGAGCCGATTGTCGAAAAGAACGGTAATAAATTGAAAATGAGTCGCTCTGATGATGTGCAGTCTGTGATCGCAGATAATCTTTGGGTACGCCAGTCGTTATTAAACCTGCTGGCTAATGCGGCGAAGTTTACTGAGAATGGATTAATAAAGCTGGAGGCATCACTGATTGATAAGTCTGGTGTTAAATGTGTTCAGTTTACAATTACTGATACTGGCATAGGCATGACAGAAGAACAGGTCGGTAATTTATTTGAAGCATTCCATCAGGCGGACCATTCAGTTACTACGAAATATGGCGGTACTGGTTTGGGTTTAACGATTAGTCAGCGCTTATGCCAGATAATGGGTGGTGATATTTCGGTATCCAGTGAGCATGGAAAAGGTTCTGTGTTTGTTATGCATGTGCCTGTCGAAGTAAAACCCGATGCCGACTGGTCATCAGAGTAGGTTAAACCTAAAAAGTTTTACTTATCTTCGCTGGCAGTTATCACCTGCTAGCAACAGCAGCCACCGCCAGGTTTGATCGCTTCAATGGTGGCAGATAACACATAATCTTCCACGCCCCGGCCAGGCGCCCAGTCTTTTATAAATTCACGTGATTCATCTTTTGGTGCAATTTTAATATCGTCAAAGCCCGCTTCTTTCATCATGGCTTCAAGGTCTTCAATCATTGATGCGCCAGCCATGCA